>DATAIA010000596.1:0-1780 GCA_036262895.1 Xanthobacteraceae bacterium | reverse complement strand
CCGTAGAATACAGACGCAACGATACAAGAAGGTTTGCCCGGAGATCGGCGATACGTTTGTCCGTCTGGGAAACGACAGACGTTACGGATTGGAATTGACTTTCAATGCCGTTCGCTCGCATAGAAATAATGCCGACCTTTTCGGCGACAGTCACCACGCCCGTTGACATCTCGGTCATGCTGCGTGAGACCTCCTGCAGAGTCGCTTCTTGCTCCTCTGTCGCGGCCGACACGCTCGAATTCATTTCATTGATTCCGTTCACCGCATCGTTGATCCGGCCAAGCACCTCCACGCTTTGAGCCGTGCTAGTTTGAATCTCTTTAACGCGTTCCGCGATTTCCTTCGCGGCCTCTGCGGACTTCTTCGCAAGCGCCTTGACTTCTGATGCAACCACCGCGAAGCCTCGCCCGGCTTCACCGGCACGGGCGGCCTCGATCGTTGCGTTCAAAGCAAGCAGATTTGTTTGATCCGCCACCTCGGAAATGAGCCGTGTCACTATTCCGATGCGGTTAGCCGCATCGGTGAGGGCCGCAAGGGTTGAACCTGCATTTTGCGCTTCCTCAACAGCTCGTTTGGCTGAGTCACTCGATCTTGCAGCGCGCTGCGCGATCTCGCGACCTGCCGCCGACAATTGCTCTGTAGCACTGGAGACGGTCGCAACATTCCGACTGGCCTCTTCCGCGGCCGATGCCACGGACATCGCATCAGTCGCAATTTGTTGCGCATCCTGAGACGCCTGGTTAGCGAGGCCAACCGCTTGCTGGCTTTGTTTCAAGATCTCCGAAACAGCGCTGTCCAGATCTGCTTCGAGCAACTTGCACATTTCAAGCAAAGCTTCGTCATTCTCGCCTTGCCCGTTCATGTGCGAATGGCCATTCGCATGGCCATGAGTGTCGGCTGGTCCGCCAATGTCCGCCTGTACGTCGGCGCTTGGGGGCGTCGTTCGATCTCTAAATATCAGCCGCTGAAGAAACGCCATAGAACTTCGTCCCGCGGTGAGACCTTCAAAACACGAATTGCTGCTGCAGGCTTTTCTGCATACGATGCAATGGTTTATGTTTTTGATACCAAAATAATTAACTTTTTGATTATGCCGCTTCGTTCGGGTCCTGAAATGGATTTTTGCGACGCGCGCCGCGGCGAAAAAAGCAACTTTTGCGTGAAATTATTGCGCGACTATCAAGGCAAGACGATCAGCGAAAGAGCTGGGAGCGCCATATTTCAATTCATGGCGCCGGGGTCGGGTCGAACCACCGTCCTCGTGATTTTCAGGCACGTATTATAACCGTAGCCACAACAACTTAGATCAGTGGCCTAGCGCCAGATTGCACAGCCCGCGAACACGTTGAGTTTTGCTTTGGCAGTGTAAGACCACCCCTCAAGAGCAAGGGATTCAAGTGAGCAGTGCAGGACGTCTCAATCCCGAGCAAGCCGCACGAAGTCGTCGAGCACGGCGGCAATCAGCTTCTGTCTGCGGGGATCCTCCGCAGCCAAGGAAGCCCCAAAAAGATTGAGAAGATAGCGCGCCTTCTCCGCAGCTTCACCCCAGTTTGCCGCTGGGGCCGCAATGAGGTGGGCCTCCAGTTCCTCTTGCCGAAGGCGCAAGGCCTGCTCATTGGCCTCGACGTCCGCCAGCAGACGCCGCAGATCGGTGGCCTTCTGCGCAGTGACGCCGCGATGCTTGTCCAGATCTATGGTCTTTTCCGTCATGTTCCCTTACCCATCTTCCTTTACCCACCCCCCTTTCCGCCGGGGCGTCACGGACAAATCCTCCGGGAGG
>DATAIA010000595.1:0-6105 GCA_036262895.1 Xanthobacteraceae bacterium | reverse complement strand
CGCGTGCGAACCCGGAGGTTGCCGCTGGACAATATGTTATCATCAGCGTGAGCGATACCGGATCCGGTATGACCCCGGAGGTCCTTAATCATGCGTTCGAGCCATTTTTCACGACTAACGAGCCAGGACAGGGAACGGGGCTTGGGCTGAGCCAAGTCCACGGTTTCGTCAAACGGTCCGGTGGCCACGTAAAAATCTACAGCGAAGTGGGGGAGGGTACCAGCATCAAGATGTATTTTTCCCCGCCCCTTCGGCAATGCGCAGACCGCGACCGACGATGCGGATGAATTCATATTTGAAGGCCTTTCGGTAGAGACCATCCTTGTGGTCGAGGACGATGAGGATCTTAGGACGTACGTTTCAGACGTTCTTCGAGAGCTTAATTATCGGGTCTTGTCTGCTGGCAGCGCGCAGGCGGCTTTGACCATTTTGCTGCAGGAAGACCAGCACGTTTCTTTGCTCCTAACCGATGTAGTGATGCCCGGCATGAACGGTCGAGAGCTAGGAAAGCGAGCGCAGCAGATCAGACCCCAAATCAAGATCCTTTACATGACCGGTTATTCGCGTAATGCCGTAGTGCACCAAGGACGTCTCGATGCCGGCGTCGATCTTCTGGAAAAGCCAGTCACTCAGGCAAGGCTGGCGCTGAAGGTTCGCGAGCTGTTGGATCGGTCCTAACTGCCGATCAGCCGCACGCGAAGCCTCTGCAATGAAGCCGTGCCGACTGCGTGTCAATGTCGATCATCTGTCTTGTTCGCCTGCAATGACCGCAATCGGCATTTTAAGTTGGCGTGCCGATTGCGGAGTTTAGCATATCGCCTTCTGTACTGCGAATGATCCGCGCCGCGTCGCGCGCCGGCTAACTGGTTGGGATATCTTATTCCACCGAAATATCCCAGATAGCGAGCAGGACCAAGTTGGTGACTTCGGCTAGATCGTTTCGGCCTGACGTGTTTGTGGCAGGACGGTTCCCGCGACAAGTGAAACGATTTCATTCACCGGGTAATGATGGTTCATGGGGCAATGTTGAGCGCGCCTCCGAATACATGAGAGGGAGTGAGCGGAAATGTTTCTCCGGTCGATCCGGCGCCGTGTCGCCCCTTAGAAAAATATTGTTGCAATCGTCGTCTGGCAGCCTACGCTCGGAGATGGCCTCAGGCTGGCGAAATATTTCAGCGGACGAAACCGCGCGTCGCCGCTGACTTCGGTTTGACCGAAAGCGGACGGGCCATCAGTCATGGCTTCTCGAATCAATCTTTCCCACGATCAGCTTCATCAACCATGCAACCCCGGAATCCATCATTGCTGCTTTGGTGGTGATGACTTGGACGGCATCGGAACCGCGTTTTAGAGGAAGCTCGGCCATTTCCAGTGCAAAATGAGCTGCGTATTTCTCAACAAGCCGCCGCGGAAGAGCTGCAATCATGTCGGAACTGCCAAGATGAGGCAGAGCCATCATGAAAGTCGGCACAGTCAATGCAACGCGCCGCTTGAGGCCCCGCCTGACCAAGAGTTCATCGATGAATCCTCGCGGATCGCCATCAAGCGACACAAGTAAATGTTCTGCCTTGCAGAATGCGGAGAGGGTCGGCGCGCGAGCAAACCTGTGACCTTTACGCATCGCAACTACGAAATCCTCGTCGTAAAGCCTTCGCATCTCAAACCGGGCCGGGACGCTGCTTACCGGCAGGACCGCCAAGTCGACCTCCCGTTCCTCCAACTTTTGCAGGCAGTTCTGCCAAGGGTGCTCCGAGTTGCCGGTGGCTATTCCGGGCATCAGGTGGATAAGGCTCATTGCAGCCCGGGGCGCGTGCTTCTTCAGTCGCTCCGAAATTGAAACTGTAACGGATGCCATAATCGCATCGGGAGCGCCGATGATGAAACGGCGCGAAGTTGTCAGGGCATCGAAGGGAAGTGCCGAAGCAACTACGCTGCGCGTGCGGGCAATTATGTCCCCTATTGGCTCCCTCAACTCCAACGCCCGCTCCGTCGGCACCATACCCTTCGGGGTCCGAAGAAATAGCGGATCATTGAACAAATGCCGCAGCCTCCCAAGGGAGTGGCTTACGGCAGAGGGTGTGAGGTTCAGACGGCCAGCCGCCCGAGCGACCTGCTGCTCTTCCATTACTGCGTGGAAGAGAACGAGGAGGTTGAGGTCAACTTTTGCCAGGGAAATTTGCTTCAGCATCTTGCTGAAATCATATCACTGGATTCACGAGCCCGGAAGCCACATACGAGATCGCCAACATGGAGTGACCGTATGAAGGACAGGGATGTCATTACGAATAGGCTATCGCGGCGTGCGGCAATCGCAACCGTCGCCGTCGCACCGCTGGCCGGGCAATTTTCGGCTGGCCTGGCTGCCGACACTGAGGTGGCTCAACTCATAGAGCGTGCCGCTGCAAAGAATGCTGCTTTCATGCGCGGCGATATGGATCGTTGGCTTTCTCTCGTTCTTATCGCTCCAGACTTCACGTTGATGCAACCATTTGGTGGCCCGGCCAGTCGTGGTTTCAACGCAAGTCCCGAACGTTTGGCAGAGATGGCTAAAGTTTTCCAAAACGGCGACACCTCGCTGGACATCGTTCATGCCTATACATCGGACGAATTCGTCGTTCTCGTTATGATCGAACGGCAGCAAGCCGAGGTGGGCGGCTTACCTAAGCAAAATTGGTCGCTCCGTGTTACAGAGGTCTACCGTAAGGCCAGTTCTGACTGGCAGCTGGTGCATCGTCATGCAGATCCTCTGGTGTCGCGCATTACCATTCACGAAGCGGCGACGCTTGCTCGCGGTGGGCGCAAGGAGGATTGATTTCCGCTGAACAACATTGGCAGTGGTCAACACCTGATCGGACCAAACGGGTCGCCGAATCAAGGTTGACCGGCTCCCGCTTGTGATGACGTTGCTGATGCGTCAAGCATATAATTTTCGCTCAGGGGCACGGCCGTATGCATGGTTCTTCGCGGACGGCCGTGGTATTGGCAATCGTCAGAAAGACGATCGTCGGCGTAAACATCGACGTAAGTCACCTAAGGAGCTATGTGGTGTGCTTCATCGCGCTGGCGGTTGACAGATGTTCCCGCTCGAGCATCGCAGCTCTAACCTTCTGAAATGCGCGCTCTTCAATTTGGCGGATGCGTTCGCCGGATATGCCGTACTCAGTCGCAAGCGTGTGTAGGTTTGGCGGGGCCTCGGTCAGGTAGCGTGCGGTGAAGATATGTCTTTCGCGGGGACTAAGCATTTGCAGGGACGCCTGCAGCGCTTCGCGGCGCCGCGCGAGTTCTTCGCTTTCAGCTAGTTCGATGTCATGACCGGGCGATGGGTCAACGAGTCGGTCGAGTGCATCGCCCGCCTCGGGTGCGTCATTAGTTCGAATGTTCAAAGACACGTCGCCCCTTAAGCGGCGGTCCATATCCACGACTTCTCGTTCAGATACTTTAAGGCGCTCCGAAATCGTCTTGACCTGATCCGGGCGAAGATCGCCGTCATCGATAGCCGAAATCGCGCTCTTGGTTCGCCTCAGCTTGAAGAACAATTTCTTTTGAGCAGAGCTTGCCGATATCTTGACCAGAGACCAGGAGCGCAGAACGTATTCCTGGATTGTCGCCTTTATCCACCACATCGCGTAGGTCGCCAGACGAATCCCGCGCTCTGGATCGAAGCGTCGGACCGCTTGCATCAAGCCAATGTTTCCTTCGGAAACGACGTCGGCGATAGGCAGGCCATAGCCTCGATAGCGCATGGCGATCTTCGCGACGAGACGGAGGTGGCTGGTGACGAGGCGATAGGCCGCATCGCGATCGCCGTTTTGACGCCAGCGTCGTGCGAAGTCGGTTTCTTCTTCCTGCGTCAAGACCGGAAACTTTCGGATTTGGGCGATATAATAAGTTAGCCCGCTACCGATGGATGGCAGTGGTTGAGAGATGGTCTGATACATTTCCCCCTCGCAAGAACTCTTCAGATACCAAAAATGGAGTTCGGACTATTGCGCCTCTGATGAGGGCTATGGCCTTGGTCGCTATCGGCAGCGGGCTCTGGTTCCGATTCCACGAGGTGTAGGGCATCAAGAATATCGTCGAAGCTGACCGCACCATCCTGATCGGACCGTGTGGGTCCCGGAGCGGCGCAAGCGTCTGCGGCCCAGGATGACAGGATTGCCCGTTTCTCGTAGGAGGTCAGATCGCAGTCGTCGACGACGTCCATGGGACGAGCGAACGCGCTGGCCGGGTGCAGCAGCGCGCTCATTTCAAGCGTCTTCGTTTCTCCTTCAATCTTCGTCTCAAGCGCGTGAAGGCGGTCGGCAGACGTCTCCCGCAGAAGCCGCATCAAGGAGGCTTCCTCTTCGCTCACCCGACGCTCAATGTACGAGCGTTCGAGCTCAGACAGATGCGTTCGGAGTAGCCTGCGGTAGCGGTCAATGTTCTTCCGATGCACACGTAGCCGTTCCAGGTTTACCTCGAGCATGATCACCTCCTGCGTCAGGCAGCGATGGCACGTTCGGCTGAGCGCAATCGACAGGGCTTGCCGCCGGGCGGATTTCGGGGACCTCCATCGAGTTCGCACAGCGCTTCTAGGATCTCGTCGATGGATACTGGCTTCTTCAGCCCGGCGGGTGAGCGCATCGAGGGGCAGGATGCTACTGCAGAAGCATCCGACGCCCAGGATGCCAGAATTGCTCTCTTCTCGGCGGTGGTCAGTGCTGCGTGATACACCACATCCTTCGGGTGCTCGAAGGCGGTGCCGGGATGAAGAAGCGCGTTGAAGTCGAAGACGTTGTCGTCAGCGGTCGTCGGCCGCATGGTATCCTCCTATTCATTGACGATGAGCTGCGGCCGCGCGACGGGCCGTCGCGCGGCGCCAACCAAAGCCTAACTAGGCTGCCTTGGCTTCGAGTTTTCGGACGTTGTCGTCTGACACGCCGTTGATCGCGATCCGCCGCGGCTTCATAGCTTCCGGAATTTCCCGCACCAGCTCGATCTTTAGCAGGCCGTTGTCGAAATCGGCGCCCTTGACCTGGACGTGATCGGCAAGGCTGAACTGCCGCTTGAAGTTACGCGTCGAGATACCGCGATAGAGGAAATCCCGCTCTGCCTTGTCGGACTTACTACCTTCGACCGTGACCACGTTCTGTTCAGCCGTGATCGCGATATCCTCGGGCGCAAAACCGGCCACCGCCAGCGAAATCTGATAACGGTCTTCTGCGAGGCGTTCGATGTTATAGGGCGGGTAATTGTCCTCGCCGGCCCGCTGGGCCATTTCCGCGAGGTCGAAAAGGCGATCGAACCCGACGGTCGAACGCCAGAGGGGCGAGAAATCATAGGTGCGCATAGCCAAATCCTCCTAAGAGCAAGATGGGTACGAGCGGCACCGGACACGACCGGTGCCCGTCTCAGTGTCTGGGCCCTTGCGGCGCCCGAACGCCACCGTTCGGTGGCAGCAAAAAAATTAGCAAAAGCGGTTTTGGTTTCAAGAGGTCTATGCAAAATTTTTTCGGCGGAGATCCCTTGGCTTCGTTAACGGACGCTGAATCACGCTTTCTAGCAGTCCGATTGTGTATTGGAATTTCCGTCCGGAAGCTGATTTGCGCCCGCATAGGCTGCTCTGTTGAGGGTCAGGCCGGCCAGTCGCCCATTTTCCTGCTCGGCCGCCATCGCCAAATTATGCAACATTTGCCGGTCGCCGGCGGCCAGGTTGTCCCGTGCCAGCATTTCCTGGCAGTCCATGGCGCAAATCGGACAGCCATCATTTTACGTCTTCTTGGCGGCGCGCCCTACGTTTCGGTGGCCAGTCGCGCTATCTCATGCTCGGCCGCGAGCGCCAAATCTAGCAACCTTTGCCGCTCATCGGCGGGGAGGTCGTCGCGCGCCAGCATTCTCCGGCAGTGCAAAAAGACGCGCCGCTCGCTCTCTGCGAGAAAGGCGCGCACAGTTTGGGGGAGGGGCCGCTCGCCCCCGGAGGCGGGCGGCCGGGTGGAGGGGTTAAACATCCTGTCGCTCGGTCGGGGGCACAACCTTTCTCAGATCGCAAACTGCATTTGGAACTTAGCTGATACTAGGTAGGGTGCGTTCGTAGTCGAAGTGAAGTCGGAAGGTGCCCGGCTCAAG
>DATAIA010000594.1:0-4949 GCA_036262895.1 Xanthobacteraceae bacterium | reverse complement strand
AAGAAGTATTGCTCCTCGCCTCGGCGCAAAAGTAATTGGATTGTAAGTCATCGCCATGCCAGATCCCCCTTAACCTCAGCATAGGCTGCCTAGCGAGGAAGCAAGAAGGCCTAATAAAAAGTTTTTGTAGCGCATAGCTTGCAAAAGAACAAATCATGAACTATGTTCCTTTTTCGTTCACGGTGGAGGTAAACATGGTTCGTGCCGTTGTGGAAGAGGCCGCTGCTCTGGCGTCGGTTGCGCTGTTTGTGGGGATGATCGCGATCTGGGCCCACGTGATGGTTACGCTTTGATGGTCACGCTGAGAGGAGCCTTCGCGAACCGTTGGGGGCTGAAATCGCCGACCTGAGCACCTCCTGCGTGCCTCTATCCGCCATATTCTGTGCGCCACTAACCCCTGGGCGGCTGATCGCCATGGACATCGACACTGCTCCCGCGCACGATCGCGCCACACTGGAATCGCGAGGACGTGGTGACGACGAACGCGGGTTTCGTGCACCTTCACGTGCACTCCTCTTATTCGCTGCTGGAAGGCGCGCTGACGATTGCGCGGCTTGCCAAGCTCGCGAAGGCTGACCGCCAGCCGGCGCTCGCGCTTACCGACACCGACAATATGTTCGGGGCGCTGGAATTCTCCGACAAGCTTGCAGGTGAAGGTATCCAGCCGATCATTGGCTGTACGCTGGCGATCGATTTCGGCGATCAGACCTCCGCGCCGCGCCATCCCGGCGCAAACATAAGGATTCCTCGCCTGGTGCTGCTTGCAACCCGCGAAGCGGGTTATCGCAGCCTTGCGAGGCTCACCTCCCGCGCGTTCCTCGAAACGCCGGCGCATGAATCGCCCCATCTCAAACTTTCATTCTTGCAGGATGCGACCGAAGGGTTGATCGCGCTCACTTGCGGTCCGTCCGGCGCGCTCGATCTCGCCATCGCCGATGGTCAGCCCGAACTTGCCGCTTTGCGGTGTGATGCGCTGACCAATCTTTTCGGCGATCGCCTTTACATCGAGTTGCAGCGTCACGGCACCGAGGCCGAGCGCATCAGTGAACCGGTGCTGCTTGATCTTGCCTACGCCAAAGGGATTCCGCTCGTTGCTACCAACGAACCGTTTTTCGCCACCCGCGACGATCACGAAGCGCATGACGCACTGATCTGTATTGCGGAGGGGCGTCTTATTGCCGAAGGCGACCGGCGTCAGTTGACGTCCGAGCATTATTTCAAGTCGCGCGCGGAAATGGCGGTACTCTTTGCCGATCTGCCGGAAGCGCTTGCTTCAACCGTCGAAATCGCCGAGCGCTCGGCCTATCGCCCGGTGATGCGCAAACCGATCCTACCGCGTTTTTCCGTCGGCTCCGAACCGGTTGATGAAGCCGCTGAACTTCGCAATCGTGCGGAAGCAGGTCTCACCAGGCGCTTTGCCTCGCACGGCGTTGCACCGGGGGAAACCGAAGCCTCCTATCGCGAGCGGCTGGAGTTTGAACTCGGCGTCATCGAAAGGATGAAATATCCCGGCTACTTCCTCATCGTTGCCGACTTCATCCAGTGGGCGAAGGGACAGGGCATTCCGGTGGGGCCGGGCCGTGGTTCCGGTGCCGGCTCGCTCGTTGCCTATGCGCTCACCATCACCGATCTCGACCCGATCCGTTTCGGCTTGCTGTTCGAACGTTTCCTTAATCCGGAACGCGTGTCGATGCCCGACTTCGATATCGATTTCTGCCAGGATCGCCGCGACGAGGTGATCAACTACGTGCAGGAGCGTTACGGCAGCGATCAGGTCGCGCAGATCATTACGTTCGGTACGCTGCAGGCGCGGGGAGTGTTGCGCGATGTCGGCCGGGTGCTTGAAATGCCCTATGGGCAGGTCGACAAGCTCTGCAAACTCGTTCCGCAAAATCCCGCAGCGCCGGTGACGCTCAGCCGCGCTATCGAGGACGAGCCGCGCTTGCAGGCTGCGCGCGACAGCGAGCCCGTGGTGAAGCGTGCCTTCGAAATTGCGCAGAAGCTCGAAGGCTTGCATCGGCACGCTTCAACACATGCCGCAGGCATCGTTATCGGCGACCGCCCGCTCTCGGAACTGGTGCCGCTCTATCGCGATCCAAAATCCAATCTGCCGGTCACTCAGTTCAACATGAAATGGGTGGAGCAGGCGGGACTCGTAAAGTTTGACTTCCTCGGCCTCAAGACGCTCACGGTGCTCGATACAGCGGTGAAGCTCGTTGCGCGCCGCGGTATTGAAATCGATTTAAGTTCGATCCCGTTCGATAACAAACAATCCTACGAGATGCTGACGCGAGGCGACACGGTCGGCATCTTCCAATTGGAAAGTCAGGGCATGCGCCGGGCACTGGTCGACATGCGCCCCGACCGGTTCGAGGACATCATCGCGATTGTCGCGCTCTATCGTCCCGGTCCGATGGCAAATATTCCGACTTATTGCTCGCGCAAGCACGGAATGGAAAAACCCGACTACATCCACCCCAAGCTTGAGGCAATCCTCAAGGAAACTTTCGGCGTTATCATCTACCAGGAACAGGTGATGCAGATCGCGCAGGTGCTCGCCGGCTACTCGCTTGGTGAAGCCGATTTGTTGCGGCGCGCGATGGGCAAAAAGATCCGCAAGGAAATGGAGCAGCAACGCGATCGCTTCGTATCCGGTGCGGTTGAACGTGGCGTCGAACGCGAACAGGCCGAAGCGATTTTCGAATTGCTGGCGCGGTTTGCCGATTACGGCTTCAACAAAAGCCATGCCGCCGCTTATGCGCTCGTCGCCTATCAGACCGCTTACATGAAGGCGAATTATCCCGTCGAGTTTCTCGCGGCCTCGATGACTTACGACATGAGCAACACGGATAAACTTGCCGAATTTCGGGCGGAAGCGCAGCGGCTCGGGCACAAGGTCGAGCCGCCGTCGATCAATCGTTCGGGTGTGACCTTCGACGTTGAAGGCAACACCATTTACTATGCGCTTGCCGCGTTGAAAGGTGTTGGCGCGCAGGCGGTTGAATCGATCGTGCTGGCGCGCGGCGATCGGCCATTTGCGAATCTCACGGATTTTGCAAATCGCATCAATCCGAAAGGCATCAACAAGCGCGTCCTGGAAAGTCTGGCGACCGCAGGCTCCTTTGATGCACTTGAACCCAATCGTGCGCGCGTTCATGCAGGAATTGATGTGATCCTTGCGTCCGCGCAACGTCAGCATGAATCCACGACTTTAGGACAGAACGAATTGTTTGGAGGTGCGGGCGGCCAGGAAACATTGCGTTTGCCTGCAGTCGAGCCCTGGCTTCCTGCCGAGCGGTTGCAGAAGGAATACGATGCCGTCGGCTTTTTTCTTTCCGGCCATCCGCTCGATGATTACGCCACAACCTTGAAGCGCCTGCGCGTTCAATCATGGAGCGAGTTTGCACGCGCGGTCAAAGGCGGCGCGTCGGCCGGACGTGTTGCTGCAACGATCGTCTCGCGCATGGAGCGGCGTACCAAGACCGGCAATAAGATGGGCATCGTCGGCCTCTCCGATCCTTCCGGTCATTACGAGGCGGTGATCTTCCAGGAAGGCTTGCAGCAATATCGCGATCTGCTTGAACCTGGGAAAGCCGTCCTGCTGCTGCTGGGCGCCGAGTTACAGGGGGAGGATGTGCGGGCCCGCATTCAGACGGTCGAGCCGCTCGATGCGGCTGCAGAGAAGCTGCAGCGCGGCTTGCGCGTGTTCGTCCGCACGGAAGCACCGATTGAAGGCGTTGCCAAACGGCTTGAGCCGAAGGGCGATGGAGAAGTCAGTATGATTTTGATCGTTGAGGGGGGCGCGACCGAGGTGGAGGTCAAACTACCCGGCCGGTTCAAAATCTCGCCCCAGATTGCCGGTGCCATCAAGGCGGTGCCTGGGGTTATCCAGGTTGAGGTGATGTGAGGTTGTTTGGAGAGTAATCCAGAGAAAGCCTGCACTCGCGCGTGCTCTATCATTTTATTTGAGCATGATCTTTTCGGAAAACCGGTCCTCACTTTTCCGGATCATGCTCTAAGCGGACAGGCGAAGAATTCTGCGTATCGCAGGCAACCATTCGCCGGTCATCGTGAATTCAAGGCCAACCCGCGCGCCGCAGGCAATGGCCAGCATCGTGATCGGAGCCGAGACGGCAAGCGTCGAGAAAGCGGAAAGACCCTGTCCGATGGTGCATCCCATCGACATGACTCCGCCAGTGCCCATCAGCAGCGCGCCGATCATGTGACGCTTCAACTCGCGCGCATCATCGCAGGCTTCCCAGCGGAAACCGCGCGAAAGCAGCGCTGCAGCAAATGAGCCGACAATGACACCGACCACTGAGCCGACATCGAAATTCGCGCGCGTGCCGGAAAAGGTGGCGATATAGAGGATCGTGTCGCCCAGCGGCGCAACGAAGCTCAACGAGCTGACGCGGGTCGGATCAAACTCGTCATCTGCCAGCCAGCCCGTCGCGAACCAGCCAAATGCAACTGCAGCGCCGACAGCGAAACCCGAAGCAAGCAGTCTTGGTGAGCGCATCAGCTTGCCGTCGACGAGCGCCCACGCGGCGATGGCAATCGCGAGTGACGCGATCAAAATCGCGCGGGTCACCGTGCCGGTACCGGAAATGAGCAACGACGTCAGTGTCTGATTTGTGTCTTCAGGCAAGCGCAAAGACAGCGGCTCTATCAGTTCCAGGCGCAATAGCCCGGTGAGCCCCCGCATGGCGGTGAGTGCCGAGAGACCAAGCACAAGGAAGACGACGATGGCGCGCAAGTCGCCACCACCCACGCGTACAAGCGTGCCGAAGCCGCAGGTGCCAACCAGCGCCATGCCGACGCCGAACATCAACCCGCCGATAATCGAGCCGCCGAACCCGATCGACGGCCTCAGGTAAATCGACCGCCCCAGATCAATAACGCCGAACTCGACCAGCGACTGCGTTGCAAGCAGTGCGACAGCCGCGGCC
>DATAIA010000593.1:0-9073 GCA_036262895.1 Xanthobacteraceae bacterium | reverse complement strand
CCGACCGACTGAGAGGGGAAGATGACAATGATCCGTTCAATGCTGGCATTTGCCGTGGTGGCACTTGGTATCACCGCTGTGGCGGCTCAGTCCGATCCGATTTCTACCCGTAAGGGCTTGATGAAGCGCGTTGGCGATCTGACCAAGGTTGGAGCGTCTATGGATAAGGGTGACGCCCCATTTGACGCGGCCAAGGCTCATGAAATCTTTGCTGCCTATATCGATACGGCAGCGAAAATGCCGACGCTCTTTCCCGATAACGCGAAGACCGGCGGAGAGACCTCGGCCGCTCCGAAAATTTGGGAAGATATGGCGGGCTTCAAGGAGCGGTTTGCCAAGTTCTCGGCTGATGCCAAAGCAGCAGAGGCTGCAACAAAGGATCTTGCATCCTTCAAGGCTCAGTTTGGAGGCCTGACCAAGTCTTGCGGCGGCTGCCACGAAGTCTATCGTGTGAAGAAGAGCTGATATCGCAAGCGTATTCATTCGCGTGTGAAACAGGGCGGCCGTCCGCTGGGCGTGCCGCCCTTTTCGTTAGCGTTGGATGTCAATTTCATGATCCGCCGCCCTTGAAACGCTTCGGTGATAAGATCCCGCCTCACTGATTCCGAGGGAAGCAAATGTTTCACAAAATTGCAGCCGTTATTATCGTTGCTGCTGTAGGCTCGATCGGTTTCTGGATCCTGACGCGTCCGTTATCTGTTTCCGCAACGGCGTTCGCGGCGCATACTCCCGATCTGTCAAATGGCAAAGCGATGTTCTTTGCCGGTGGCTGCGCGTCCTGCCATGTCACGCCCAATCAAGAGGATAAAACGCGTCTTGGCGGCGGGCTTGCGCTGAAAACGCCATTTGGAACGTTCTATGCGCCAAACATCTCTCCGGATCAGAACGACGGCATTGGGGCGTGGAGCGAATTGCAATTCGTGAACGCCCTGACCAAAGGGACATCGCCGGATGGCAAACACTACTATCCAGCGTTTCCCTTTCCGTCTTATCAGCGCATGAATCCGAATGATGTGCGAGATCTTTATGCGTACATCAAAACCTTGCCTGCTATCCAAGGCAGAGCACCTGAGCATGATCTTTTTTTTCCATTTACGGTTCGCCGCGGCATCGGATTATGGAAATTGTTGTTTCTTGATCAGAAGCCATTCAAGCCGGATCCCAGCCAAAGTGCAGAGTTCAATCGTGGCGCTTATTTGATTGAGGGCCCGGGCCATTGTGCCGAGTGTCATAGCCCTCGCAATTTCTTGGGCGGCATCATCGAAGCTCAGCGCTTTGCCGGCGGTCCTGATCCGACCGGCGAAGGATGGGTTCCCAATATCACGCAGCATGCTTTGAAGGATTGGTCTCTAAAGGACATCGAATATTTGCTCAAAACCGGTACCGACCCGGAAGGGGATTCAGTCGGCGCATCAATGGCCGCGGTGGTGCGTAACATGGGGCAGCTCACTGACGCCGATCGAGCCGCAATGGCCGCCTACATTAAGTCCCTGTCGCCGGTTGCCGGGCCGAAAAAGTCTGAGAAGCACTGATCGAGAAAACAGTCGTCTGTCGTAAGCAACCAATGAATATCACCAACGGCATTCTGCTGAAGATTATTTCCACGCTGCTTTTTGCGTTGATGTCTGCGGCTATCCGTTGGATCGGCCAATCGGTGCCGCTCGGTGAAGTCGTGTTTTTTCGAAGCGCGTTTGCAATTATTCCCATTGTGCTTGTTTATGCCGTTCAGGGGAGATTGTGGTCGGCATTTCGCACCAAGCGTCCGCTCGGACATGTCGGACGTGGGCTGGTTGGCGTGCTCGGCATGTTTCTCAATTTTGCAGCGCTCGCGCGATTGCCCCTGGCCGACGCAACGGTCATTTCGTTCGCTACACCTTTGGTCACAGTCGTTCTCGCCGCGCTTGTTCTCCATGAGCAGGTGCGTATCTATCGCTGGACGGCAGTTGCGGTTGGATTTTTGGGCGTGATTGTGATGCTGCTGCCTTATCTCGATCTCAGCCATCTTTGGCAACGGGAGGCGCCTCAGCAAACGCTGGGCGCGGTGATGGGGCTTGTCGGGGCAATCTGTGTGGCTGGGGCTGTGGTACAGACACGGCGGCTTACGGATACCGAAACAACCTCGGCAATTGTGCTGTACTTCTCATTGATTTGTGCGGTGGGTGGCCTGCTCACGATACCTGAATGGTCGATGCCGGATGGCTGGCAGCTTGCTGCACTCATCAGTATCGGCGTGTTAGGAGGCGTATCTCATATCTTCCTGACTGAAAGCTATCGGTTAGCACCTGCTTCAGTCGTGGCGCCCTTCGACTACATGTCGATTATTTGGGCGTTTGTGCTGGGTTACGCCCTGTTTGGTGAAATGCCTACGAGGCTGGTGTTTGTCGGCGCACTGATTGTTACCGGGGCAGGTCTTTTTGTCGTATGGCGGGAATGGCAACTCGGCATCGAGCGCGCCAAGGTGTAATCCAGCAGTTCGTTCGGATGATGGATCAGAATGCCTTGAAGGTAATGATGGTGCGCGTGTCCTGAATGCCCGGAATAGATTGCACTTTGTTGTTAACGAAATGCCCGATATCGGTGCCGTCCTCGACATAGAATTTGGCGAGCAGATCGTATTCTCCGGCAATGGAGTAGATCTCGGAGGCAATTTCGGCATCGGCCAGACTGCTAGCCACCTGATACGATTTGCCGGGCTGGCATTTGATTTGGATAAAAAAGGGAGTCATGCGGCTTTAGCCCCTGGAGGTGAAACTCAGGCCAATCCAGCAAAATTGGGGGCTTCTGGCAAGGTGCAAGTACTTCAAGTGGCTCGAGGAGGCTTGCGAAGGATACGCCGGTGGACTAGTTCTTTTGCAGCAAATCTCTATGGGGTGCCTTGCGGAGCGCCGCAAGGCTGAGAGGCTGAATGCCAACCCATTGAACCTGATCCGGGTCGTGCCGGCGGAGGGAGCTGAGATGCGCAGGGAAAGCGCTCCAGAACATGACGGACATTTGACTGCCGGCCCTATTGAAGGGGCGGCGGGTGTCGAAATTGTCACCATCTCGGCGGATATCCTTGACCGCATCCGTACCCGCCGGCCGCGGGTCCACTGCATCACCAATACGGTTGCGCAGAGCTTTACGGCGAATGTGATTTTGGCGGCAGGTGCGGTGCCCTCGATGACCATTGCGCCGGATGAGATTGCTGCATTCGTTCATCGCGCTGAAGCGCTGCTGGTCAATCTCGGAACTCTGGATAACGAGCGCCGCAAAGCAATCGACATTGCGATCAAAGCCGCAAACGACCGTGGATTACCATGGGTCCTTGATCCGGTTTTAGTCGATCGGTCAGAACCTCGCGCATCATACGCGCATTCGCTTATTTCAAACTCGCCGCGCGCAATTCGGTTGAACGCTCAGGAATTCACAGCGCTGTCCGGCGCCGGACCAGATCCCGATTCTCTTCGAGGCTATGCCTTGAAGACGCAAGCCGCGATCGGTCTTACCGGAGAGGTTGACCTGATTGCCAATGATGCGCGCATCATTGCACTCAAGAACGGCGATCCGTTAATGGCCTATGTCACGGCAATGGGCTGTGTGGCTTCAGCGCTGATTGCCGCTTGTCTTGCGGTCGAACGCGATCCGTGGCTTGCAACCGCTTCGGCTCTGCTCATTTGGGGCGTTGCCGGCGAGCGCGCAGCAAAGGCGGCGAAAGGTCCAGGAAGTTTTCAAGTTAATATCCTCGACACGCTTTACCAGCTTGATTGCAGCCATCTCATCGAAACAGCACGGGTGCATTGATGGTCGACCTTCGGCTTTATGCAATTCTTGATCCTGAGTGCGCCGGCGGCAGAACTTTGCCTGACATCGCGCGAAGCGTCGCAAGCGGCGGGGCAACGCTTTTTCAGCTTCGCGACAAACTTGGAACGACGCGCGAAATGATTGAACGAGCGCGTGCGATACGCAGTGTGCTCGCGCCCGCCGAAATTCCGCTTGTTATTAACGACCGGGTCGACGTTGCCCTCGCTGCTGGAGCAGAAGGCGTCCATATCGGGTGGGATGATATGTCGCCCCTTGATGCACGGCAGTTGCTGGGGCCAAAGGCAATCATTGGTCTATCGATCAAGACGATTGCTCAGGTGCAAGCTGCGCCGCTCGATTTGCTCGATTACGTCTGCATCGGCGGCGTCTATGCCACGACGTCGAAAGATAATCCCGATCCGCCGGTTGGAATTCCGGGTTTGCGCACAATTCTCTCGGCAGCGCGCGAGCGCGCGCCGCATTTACCGATTGGGGCAATTGCGGGAATTAATGAATCCAATGCTGGTGATGTGGTTGCTGCCGGAGCGGATGGTGTGGCGGTTATCTCGGCGCTCTCAATCACATCGGATCCGGCAAAAGCCGCGCGACGCCTGCGGGAGATCGTCGATCAAAACCTCCTAAAGCATGATCCGGAAATTAGAGCGCGATAATGCTTCAACCTTCTTCATCGCGCTCTAACACGGAGCAAGGCGTGACCGCGATTGCCGTGACCATTGCGGGTTCGGATTCGGGTGGAGGAGCTGGTATCCAGGCGGACCTCAAAACGTTTTCTGCTCTTGGCGTATATGGGGCGTCTGTCATCACCGCACTCACGGCTCAGAACACGCGTGGCGTCCAAGCTATTCACGACGTGCCGCCGGATTTCATTGCGGCGCAAATCGATGCGGTATTCTCAGACCTTGCGGTCGGAGCGGTGAAGATCGGAATGCTGTCAGGCCGCGCAATCATTGAAGCGATTGCTGAGGGTCTTGTTCGTCATCGCCAAACAAAAGTCGTTGTCGATCCGGTGATGGTGGCGGCTTCCGGCGATCCTCTGTTGCGTGCTGATGCAATCGGTGTACTGCGCGAGCTTCTCATTCCCCGAGCATTGCTGATCACGCCGAATCTTCCCGAAGCCGCAGTGTTGCTCGATGAGCCGATCGCCGAGACTGACGCTGCAATCAGCCGCCAAGCCGATCAGCTATTGGCGCTGGGAGCCAAAGCGGTGCTGATCAAGGGCGGTCATGGAAGCGGGCCTGAAAGTATCGATTGGCTGGTGACGTCTGACGGCTCACATCGATTTGTCGCACAACGGCATGCAACTAAAAATACCCATGGCACTGGGTGTACCTTATCAGCGGCTATTGCCGCCGGCCTCGCACGCGACCGCGATCTTGTGTCCGCGGTAGCTGATGCCAAGGCTTACGTCACGGCGGCAATTATTGCTGCCGACAATCTCTCGATTGGAGAAGGCCACGGGCCGGTTCATCATTTTCATAAGTGGTGGTGACCATGACAACGCATCTTAATCGCCGCAAGCTGATCGGGCGTGGTGCTCTGGGTGTTGCGGGTGTGCTTGCCGCGCCAGGGGTTGCTCGCGCCGCTGTTTTAAAATGGCGGATGATCACCTCCTGGCCCAAACGTTTGCCTGGGCCAGGCATGTCGGCCGAGCGCATCGCGGAACGGATCGCTACGCTTTCGAATGGCCGATTGCAGATTGCAGTGTCGGCGGCGGGGGAGGTGGTGCCCGCATTTGAAGTGCTTGATGCAGTGGGTTCCGGCATTGCGGAGATGGGACACACTGCGGCTTTTTACTGGCAAGGCAAGCAGCCCGCCTCGGTCTATTTCACCACGGTGCCGTTCGGGCTGCTTCCGAGCGAGCATGTTGCCTGGATCGACGCAGGCGGTGGGCAGGTGCTATGGGATGAGCTTTACGCGCCATTCGGCGTGAAGCCGTTTATGGGTGGCAATACCGGGATTTCGATGGGCGGCTGGTTCCGCCGCGAAATCAAGAGCCTCGACGACATCAAAGGGCTCAAAATTCGCGTGCTGGGCCTTGGCGGCGAAGTGTTCCGCCGGCTTGGCGCAACACCGCAGACAAATTCACCTGGTGAGATTTTTACCAGCCTGCAATCCGGAGTGATTGACGGGGCAGAGTTTGTCGGCCCTGGATCTGATATCGCTTTGGGGCTTTATCGTGTTGCACCGTTCTATTATGGGCCAGGTTTCAATAAACCAAACGGCACCGGTGAATGTCTTGTCTCGCTTAAGGCTTGGTCAAATCTGGATTCCGAACTGAAAGCGATTGTCGCGCATGCCTGCGCAGCAGAAGCTTCCTACGCGCTTGCGGAAATGGAGCGGCTTAACGGTGAAGCGCTTGCGGCATTGATCGGACGTGAACATGTGTCGCTTCGGACTTTTCCGTCAGATTTGATTGTGGCCGCACGCAAGCAGGCGAACGATGTGCTGGCGGAGCTTGGCAGCCGCAATGAAATTGCGGGGCGAATTCAGAAATCCTACGCCGCATTCGGCGAGCGCAGTTCGGCTTGGTCGCGAATATCGCTGCGTGCCATGCTGCAGGCGCGCGAGATGTAACGCATCAAATTGCGATGGCGGAAATTAAAAAAAAGCCGCGCGTCCATCAGGACCCGCGGCTTTTGTTGTTTTATGTTCTGCGATTACATCTTGAACTTGACGACCTTTTGTTGCTGTTCGCCAAGTCCTTCGATCCCTAGGCGCACGACGTCGCCGGCTTTGAGGAACTGCGGCGGCTTCATGCCAAGGCCTACACCAGGCGGTGTGCCGGTGATGATGACGTCGCCGGGCTCCATCACCATGAACTGCGACACGTACCAAACAAGGTGAGCCACCCCGAAGATCATGGTTTTGGTTGAGCCCTTTTGCATCCGCTTGCCGTTGACGTCGAGCCACATTTCAAGCTTCTGCGGGTCGCGAATTTCGTCCTTCGTGACCATCCAGGGGCCGATGGGTCCGAATGTTTCGCATCCCTTACCTTTGGCCCATTGGCCGGAGCGTTCGATTTGAAATTCGCGCTCAGACACGTCGTTGGCGAGGCAATAGCCCGCGACGACATCCATCGCATCCTTCTTTGAGAGGTAGCGTGCGCGGGAGCCGATGACGATTCCAAGTTCGACTTCCCAGTCGGTCTTGGTCGATCCCTTCGGCAACATCGTGTCATCGTTCGGCCCGACAATGCAGGATGGGGCCTTATTGAAGATGATCGGTTCCTTGGGGATGGGCAGACCGGCTTCCGCTGCGTGATCGGCATAATTCAGGCCGATCGCGATGAAGTTGCCGACCTTGCCGACACACGGACCGATCCGTACGCCGGGGCGGACGAGCGGCAGCTTGTCGATGTTTGCCTTGCGAATTTTCGCAAGCCCTTTCGAGCTCAGCGTATCGCCGGCGATATCCGGCACTACTTTCGACAAGTCACGAATGCGGCCCTTGGCATCGATAATCCCGGGCTTTTCGCGGCCCGCGGGTCCAAAGCGAACGAGCTTCATGGGGCGGTTCTCCCTGTAATGTTAGATGATATTGCGAAGTTTGGTGTTGATGACGAGCGGTCTGCACGGCCGGCCGCTGATGTGAAAGACAGACTGCTTTGCTAGAGCGCGATGAAGTAAGGTTGCGTCATCATCGCGCTCTACCCCTTTGTTTGAGCATGGTCTTTTCGGAAAACCGGTTTCCGCTTTTCCGGATCATGCTCTAGAACCTTCCGTGGTTTAGATCAAATACTGCCAAGCTGCTTGACGGCGGGCAGGGTATTAGAAGGTGCCGTTATAGGCTCCACCGTCGATGAGCAGATTTTGTCCGGTGATGTAGCCCGCTGATGCCGAACACAGGAAAGCGCAGGCATCGCCGAACTCGGATGGCTCGCCGAAGCGCTTCGCAGGAACGGTTTCAATCCGCTCGGCTTTGGCCGTGTCGACGCTCACACCTTTTTTCTTGGCATTGCTTTCAATGTTC
Source organism: Xanthobacteraceae bacterium (assembly GCA_036262895.1). Classification (GTDB taxonomy): domain Bacteria; phylum Pseudomonadota; class Alphaproteobacteria; order Rhizobiales; family Xanthobacteraceae; genus AP-16. The sequence continues at coordinate 1,303 of DATAIA010000593.1, read as the reverse complement.
GAGCGCAAGCGGTCGGTATCAAAGGTGCCCGGCAGCAGGAAATTAATGGTGACATTCGATGCGGCAACGGAGCGGGAAACGCCTGCGAGAAATGCCGTGAGACCGGCGCGGGCGCCGGACGAGAGATCAAGGCCCGCGAGCGGCATCTTCACTGAACCGGAAGTGATGTTGACGATACGGCCGAACTTGCGGCGCATCATGGGATCAATGGCTTTTTGGATCAGTTCGATCGCGACGACCATGTTCGCGGTGACGCCTTCAAGCATTTGCTGGCGACTGAGCTCGCGGAAATCGCGAAAGGGAGGACCGGCATTGTTGTTGACGAGAATGTCTGGCTCGGGGCATGCCGCAAACAAGGCGTTCTGGCCTTCAGGCGTTGCAACGTCCGCAACAACCGCGAGGACCTTGGCGCCTGTGGCTGCCGCGATCTCGGCGGCTGTGGCCTCGGTTTTTGCCTTGTCACGGCCATTCACCACGACTTCGCAGCCGGCCTGCGCCAATGAAAGGGCGCAAGCACGCCCAAGCCCTCGGCTTGAGGCGCAAACAATGGCCTTACGGCCGGCAATTCCAAGATCCATGCTTTTCTCCTTCCCGCGGCTTCAGCACTTTGCAGCGTAACGGTCGCCTTTCGCGCGTTCATAGAACGATTTCAACGCTATGTCATTGCCGATGAGGGGTTTTTCGGGGGCGGCGATCTGCGGGCTGTCTCGTGACCGATGCGGGAATAAGCGGCTTGCTTGTGATTGCAGAGCCGGTTTACGGTTCCCTGATGAACAGCAATGCAATTGAAAAAACGATGCTTCCAACAGCGGCGGACGTCGATGCTGCCGCCGAGCGGCTCAAAGGCGTGGCTATTCGGACGCCGCTGATCAGTTCGCCAATTCTGGATGCGCTGACCGGTGGACGTGTGTTCCTGAAGCCGGAGACGCTCCAGCGAACCGGGTCGTTCAAGTTTCGCGGCGCCTATAACAAACTCTCGTCCATTCCCCTCGAACGGCGCGCTGGTGGTGTGGTGGCGTTTTCATCGGGCAATCATGCTCAAGGGGTTGCGGCAGCCGCAACGCTGCTCAACATGCCGGCCGCTATCGTGATGCCGCGTGATGCGCCGCGATCGAAGCGCGAGCGCACGGCGGCTTTTGGTGGCGAAGTCATTCTTTACGATCGTGAGAAAGAAGACCGCTCCGCCATTGCCCGCGAGATTGCGGAGCGCCGCGGTGCGGTGCTTGTGCCACCGTTTGACGACCCGATGGTGATTGCCGGTCAAGGCACTGCCGGGCGCGAAATCATCGAAGATCTTGCAAGC
>DATAIA010000592.1:0-2280 GCA_036262895.1 Xanthobacteraceae bacterium | reverse complement strand
GGAACACACCTTATGTCGGCGATTGGCGGCTTTTTCCCCGGACTGGATTTTAGTGCTGGAACGATCACTGCGCCGCTATGGGTCGCGGGTGCGGTTGTGGGCGCCATTCTGCTGTTGGGCGTTGCAGCCTTATTCCGATCTTCCGGCCACATCGTCGGTGGGGTTGCCGGGGTAGCGGGACTTTTATTGGCAGCCTTCTCCGTTTCGGCATTTCTCGACCGTTCTATTGAACGGGATCGGCTCGATGAGCGGCGAGCTCTCGACAAGCGCATGATCGAACTTACGTCACAGACTTTCGCGACGGGTACGATTTTGGGCTGTTTTGACACGAATATCGGCGAGGCTGTGGAAGCATCTTGCGAAAAGGCCGTCTTTGCGAGTCCGGAGTCCGCGGCTGCGGCAGTGGCGTTTGTCTCCGCCCGTCTCTCGTTGTTTGCTGACGGGCTCGATTTTGCGAACCGTCGCGATCCCAGTTACGAGGCCGCGCTTGAGGGATTGCGTCATTCGATTGAGGCGGATCGTTATGGCTTGGTCGCTCAAGTGTTTGCGACGCGCGACGGCTGTACGTTCAGCAAGTGCGACTCTTTTGCGATGTTGCGCGATGCCAATAAAGTGCGTGTCAATCTCAGCGATCGCACCTTCGACGGACTCGTCGCACGTCATTCAGCGTCGTGGCCGCAACGCTCCCGCTCGGCGGTTGCGACCGCAGCGCCGGCGCCAACGCCGGCCAGTACAATCCCGCTTGGCGTAACGGGAGTGACCGGTATCAACTTCCCGTCGGCAGCCTCAATTCCGCCGGTCAGCATCATGAGTAATGAGGCGCAGGGAACAAGTCAGGCGGCGGCTGCTCCGGCGGCAGGGCCGAAGCGTCCTGCGTCTCCTGTGACGACCGCAACGGTTCCTGCAAAGCCGGCGCCGCGATCTGCTGCTGCCCCTGCGCCGGCACCGCGCCCCGCGCAGCCGCAACCGCAGTCATCAGCGCCGGTTTCCATTACGCCAAGGGCACAATAACCGAGCGACGGACGACCGGCGGCATCCATGTTCAACTCCGTTCTCATCGCCAATCGTGGCGAGATCGCATGCCGTGTTGCGAAGACTGCAAAACGGCTTGGCATGCGAACGATTGCTGTTTTCTCGGAGGCTGATGCGGATGCGCTGCATGTGCGCGTTTGCGACGAGGCATACCTGATTGGACCGGCGTCGCCGCGTGAAAGTTATCTCAATGCGGCGAAATTAATCGAGGTTGCACGGCAAGCCGGCGCGCAATGCATCCATCCGGGCTATGGCTTCCTCTCTGAAAATGCGGACTTCGCCGAAAGCTGCGCCCGCGCCGGCATCACGTTTGTTGGCCCCCCCGCGGCCGCCATCCGCGCGATGGGTTTGAAAGACGGCGCCAAGGCATTGATGGAAAAAGCCGGCGTGCCGGTCGTGCCGGGATATCATGGCGAACAGCAGGATCCGGCATTTCTCAAGGAGCAGGCCTCCAGGATCGGCTATCCCGTTCTGATCAAAGCGGTGGCGGGCGGTGGCGGCAAAGGCATGCGCCGGGTCGACAAGCCTGAAGAGTTTGATGCGGCGCTTGAGAGCGCGATGCGTGAAGCGCGCTCCGCATTTGGTGACAGCCGTGTTCTCATTGAGAAATACATCAGTGCGCCCCGGCATGTCGAAATCCAGGTATTTGCCGACGCCAGCGGAAATGTCATTCACCTCAATGAGCGTGATTGTTCTTTGCAGCGGCGACATCAAAAGGTGATTGAGGAAGCGCCCGCGCCCGGAATGACGAAGGAAATCCGCGACGTGATGGGCAAGGCCGCTGTCGATGCCGCGCGTACGGTCGGCTATGTCGGAGCCGGAACGATCGAATTCATTGCGGATGGTTCCCGCGGTCTTACCGCGGATCGGTTCTGGTTCATGGAGATGAACACCCGCCTGCAAGTCGAGCATCCCGTTACGGAAGCAATCACCGGGCTTGATCTTGTCGAATGGCAATTTCGTGTTGCTGCGGGCGAGAAGCTGCCGTTGACCCAGGCCGAGGTCCCTTTGAACGGTCACGCCGTTGAAGCGCGGCTCTATGCCGAAGACCCCGAGCGCGGTTTTCTGCCCTCGACCGGACGGCTTGCTGCTTTGCGGTTTCCACCGGCGGACGAAGTTCGAGTCGATACCGGGATTGTGGCCGGTGCCACCGTGACGCCCTACTACGATCCCATGATTGCGAAGCTGATCTCTCACGGCAGGAGTCGGGAGGAGGCACTGGATCGCCTTGCTCGTGCACTTGATCAA
>DATAIA010000591.1:0-3651 GCA_036262895.1 Xanthobacteraceae bacterium | reverse complement strand
CACGACGTCAACTGGATTAAACGCCAAGTGTCCGATGTGGTCAGCGCCGGATACCGGAAAACGAATCTCTGACCTAGTTCCTCCGATACCCGCTCGGCCGCGCTCATGACCGATTCGCAATTAATTGCAATCTTGGCTCCGGCGCTTGCGCCATCTATCCCTAACCGAAAACCCGTTCCGTTGTCGCGGACGGAAATCGTCAGCGCGGTCTAGCCATCCGCTCCCATTTGGACGGGTGATATTGGTCAGCATGCGGCGCCACTGCGGTGCGAATTGCCTCGACCAACTGAGGAGTGTGCACGGGCCTGACCAGATACTCCACCGGCCCGACCTCGGCAGCCCTCCACGCCGCCTCCCCGTCAACTTCGTCGGTCAGGAAGATGATCGGCAAGCCGAACTGCCTCCGCAAAAGCACCACACCCTCAATTCCATCGTGCTGGCCCGCCAGCCGCACGTCGACCAAGGCAAGGTCAGGCTTGATGTTTTCAGCGAGGATGAGCGCTTCACTCACGGTCGCCGCGATGCCCGTCACTTCACAGCCTATCAGGCTAAGCACGTCGCGCAGCGACCAGGCGACCAATAACTCGTCTTCGATAATGAGGATCCGGGCCCACTTCAGCATAGCTAAAAGGGTTCCTCCACCGCTGGATACAGGAGCGCCAAAGCCAACTCGCGCTAGCTATCGAAAGCCCAACATGGAAGTGAGACCAACACCAAGGCACCGGAACTGATTCCCTAACCTCCAACTCTGCTTTGCTTTCGGTGTGCATCCGGGAAAGGCCGAGATGGCCCAGAAATGCAAGGACCGCGCCAAGTCCATCAGCTTCACCCCCCCCCCGCTCCTCCTCACGCCAGAACCGAGTGGCGGCATGAACCGTTACCGCCAACAGACAGGCAGGATCTGCAACCATGTCGCCGTTTTGCTGCCCTTGGATTGATGGCTGGTGACTAGCCAGTCCGCGGCTTGGAAGATAACTGTTTAACCAGCTTGTTCTCGTTTGCTTCCCGGAACTACTATTCAGCAATGGCAGAGTGCGGCTTTAAAGAGAGTTGACACGCTGATGAGCTCCGCCTCGAACGACACATCCGCCATTTCCGATTGCGAAGCAGATCGGGTCTCCACTGGAATCACGGGATTGGACGATATTCTAGGCGGTGGCTTGGATGCAGATCGCCTCTACCTAATCGAAGGAAAGCCTGGCACCGGTAAGACGACACTAGCGCTGCAATTCCTGTTGGAGGGCACGCGACGCGGTGAAAAAAGCCTCTATGTCACTCTCTCGGAGAGTGAGACAGAGTTGCGACTGGTCGCGGCTCGGCATGGTTGGTCGCTGGACGAGTTGACTATCTTTGAACTCGTTCCGCCGGAGGCCAGCCTGGCTCCAGACCGGGAGCTGACGATTTTTCAGCCCGCCGAATTGGAGCTGGGCGAAACCACCAAGCTGATTCTAGATCGGGTGAACACGATCAATCCCCGACGCATCGTATTCGATAGTCTCTCGGAAATGCGCTTGCTGGCGCAAGACCCCTTGCGCTATCGGCGGCAAATCCTGGCCCTTAAGCATTACTTCACCGGGCGCAACTCAACCGTGCTCCTGCTCGACGATCTGACTTCTCAGGCCACCGATCTGCAACTGCACAGCATCTCCCACGGTGTGATCACGCTGGACCAGAATGCGCTGGACTACGGTTCCGAGCGACGGCGTTTGCGGGTGGTGAAGATGCGCGGTATCGCATTTCGCGGCGGCTATCACGATTTCACCATCGCGCGGGGTGGCATCACGGTCTTCCCCAGATTGGTCGCTGCCGAGCACCATAGATCCTTCCCCGGGGAGATCATGTCCAGCGGCAACCTGGAAATGGACGCGCTGCTGGGAGGAGGATTGGAGCGTGGGACCAGTGCCTTGCTGATTGGCGGCGCAGGCGTCGGCAAGTCGTCGATCGCTCTCACTTATGCCGTGGCCGCCGCGCAGCGTGGAGAGTACGCCGTCATCTTCGCCTTTGATGAAGGCCTTGCCACCATTTACAGCAGATCGGCAGGGCTCGGCATTCCTCTGCAGCGGCATATCGACAGCGGCGGCATTCGCCTGCATCAGATTGATCCGGCAGAGATGTCGCCCGGTGAGTTTGCATGGGCCGTGCGTCAAAGCGTCGAGCGGCAGAATGCGCGGGTTGTAATCATCGACAGTCTGAATGGCTATATGAACGCTATGCCTGAGGAGCGCTTCCTCGTACTGCAGATGCACGAACTTCTTAGTTATTTGAACCAGCTTGGCGTGCTGACCATTTTGGTGCTGGCTCAACACGGGTTGATGGGCCCGATGCAGACTCCGCTGGACATCAGTTATGTCAGCGACGCGGTCATGGTCCTGCGTTACTTCGAGGCGGAGGGACGGGTGCGGCGGGCAATTTCCGTCGTGAAGAAGCGCAGTGGGGCCCACGAAGACGCAATCCGAGAATTTCGCTTGACCTCCGAGGGGCTGAAGCTTGGGCCGCCGTTGACGGAGTTCAGCGGAATTTTCACTGGCACTCCAAGTTATATCGGCGGCCCCAAACCGCTCCTGGACCGAGAAGAGGATGACGAGCACGGTTGACCCGCAAAGCGAGCGGATTCTGATCCTCGCGCCGATTGGGCGAGACGCACGCACGGCGGCTTTTCTGCTCGAGCAATCTGGCTTGGAAACCCGGATCTGCGCCGACTTCAATGAGTTGGCGCAGGAGCTCGAACAAGGTGCGGGCGCGGCAATTATCACCGAAGAGGCGTTCTTTCGCTCACCCTATCAAACGCTCCTGTCCTGGGTTGATCGGCAGCCGCCCTGGTCTGATTTTCCGGTGGTGATCCTGACGAGCAGTCGAGGTGTATCGAGTCAATTTGCTGCTTTAAGCATTATGGACGCGCTCAGGAATGTGTCTTTGCTGGAGCGCCCTCTCCAAGCGATGACTCTGCTGAGCACAATTCGATCCTGCCTCCGTGCGCGGCGACGACAATACGAAGTGCGTGGCTATCTCTTTGATCGGGAGCAGACCGCGGCCGAGCTCGAGCGCCTGGTTGCCGATCGGACCCTTGATCTACAAGACGCAAATCGGCGCCTTCGGATCGAGATGGCTGAGCGTGAACAAGCGGAGGCGGCTCTGCGGCAGACGCAGAAAATGGATGCCATCGGACAGATGACGGGGGGAATCGCTCATGACTTCAACAACCTCCTCACGGCTGTGCTCGGCAATATCGAGCTGGCCGTCAAACGGGTAGAGGATGAGCGGACAAAGGATCTCCTGAAAAATGCGATGCTCGCCGCCGAGCGAGGCGCCAAACTGACGCATCAACTCCTCGCTTTCGCACGTAAACAGCAGCTCAAACTTGAGGCGGTGGACCTCAACACGATTCTCTCGGATTTAGGTGATCTGTTGTTTCGAACGATCGGGACGACGGTCAGGATCGAGACGGTTCTCCAAAGCGATCTCTGGCCCGCTGTTGCGGACTCGACCCAGATTGAACTCGTCGTCCTGAATCTGGCCCTCAACGCGCGCGATGCCATGCCCTCCGGCGGCCGCCTGACGATTACGACCACCAATATCGATATGAGAGGTGTGCCGAAGCAGGGTCTCAATTTGCCAGCGGGCGACTTTGTCTGCCTTTCCGTCAGTGATACC
>DATAIA010000590.1:0-2445 GCA_036262895.1 Xanthobacteraceae bacterium | reverse complement strand
CGGTCTCTTGGGTACGCAACAACTCAATCCCAGAAGATATGGTGACCATATCCTAAATTGTTGAAGCGCCCCTTAACGCAGAGAACCGGGACGCGGGCTGTCGACCCAGCCGCCGAATTGAGGCCGTGCATCTGGCTGTCGCCGCGTCGGCAGGCGTCCGGAGAAGCTCGGAAGTTCAAACCGAGAGACTGAGGCGTCGATCAACGCTTATTTTCGCGCATGGCGGTCCCGCCTTTGCACGGCACTGGCTAGGAATACACGCCCGGGTCCGCGCTTTGGCGCTAGCAAGGGGTGGTTCCGGCGCTTGCGAGCTTGCGGCAATGAGGGACATGAACCCGACGACGCCGGCTGTCGTTATCGCGACCAGCGTCACGCGTAGCGCCCCTTACCAGCGCGCCCCTTCGGTAAAAGCCTCTTTCTGAGCCGCGGCGTGCTTCTCCATTAGAAGCGCGAAGGCAACTCAGAGCCGGAGCTCATAGACTAGGCGCAGCCTGTGTTGGATTCCCGCAAGCTGTTGCTCATGGGCCGCTGTCAAAAACCTGCGGCTTTGATTGGCGACAACAACCCTCCAACCTGCTTTGCCATCCGGGACCACAGCTAACGAGATGCGCGAGGCGCGGCTTTGGGGATCAGACAGTTCTTCAAGAATAAGCCAACTCAAATCAGCGCCAGAAATATGCTTCTTAGCCATATTCGAGATTCTCCTAGGCAGGTCTCTTTGTGTTTTCTTCTGAGGTCGGCGGCCCCAAAGCTGCGACGGCCCGCGCAAAAAAGTCCCGCAACTGCGCTAGTTCGGTAACGTTCGCTGCTGTCACCACTCCGGCGAGAAACGGCTCCTGGGGCAAAGTATGAATTTCATAGAGGTGCCGGGTAGCGGTCGGCTTCGCCATGAATTCCTGAATGCATTCACCTAGCGTGCCATCAAGTAACAAATATGGACCGGGCCTATCGCTGCGCCGCTGACCGTTAAGCGAAGGCCACTTACAGAAAGTTGCAGGTGCATCGAAGTCGATTTGATTGGACAGATCGTTCCCTCTCATTTCCCTTTCGCCCTCAGCCCAAGCTCGACCATCTGGGGATGGTTTAAGTTGGCCACCGCATTGCCGTTCGCCCAGCTTCGGTGAGCCGAATTTCCGTTAGGTGATTCTCGCCCCGAAGTTCTATCCAGCCCAGATGAGCCATTCGGCTCAGCATCATTTCGCCTGCAGGGATTGGAAGCCGGTGAGCCAGCTTCCATTCGGTGAGGCTCAGATATTGCAGCACCGCTCGTTGGCTCATGTTGAGAGACGGACTTCTCTCGATCATTTCCTCGCCTTCAGCCCTAGCTCCACGAGGCGGCGGATGGCTTCGGAGCGACTTGGCTGGTCCTCACGCTGAGTTGCCCAGTGGTCTATTTTGTCGAGGAATTCATCGGAAAGGCGGATGGTCCGCACCGGATCTTTGCCAGTAGCCGGGCGACCAGACCCTGGTCTGCGGCCACCATGTTTTTTAGGTGTTGCCTCTTTCATGATCATGTAATACACGTTCCAAGCTTGAAAATCAAGCGGCCCGCCGCAGGCTTCAGCACCGCGACAGGCCTGGCCCAAACTATGAGGTTGTTCTTCCCGATCCTATCCTCGCGGTGATCGATGCGCACAAGACCGCGCGTGCGGCGCTTGACGCGGAGTTGGACCGTCGTGGGGTGTCGATCGGCGTTCAAATTTGACTCTGACTCACTTTTGATACAGTTCGAGGGATGTCTGGTGCTTTCATTTGGGGAGAATCAGCCGCCATGCAGCAAGCACTCCAGCGCTCCAGTCTGGTGCCGCGTGGGTTTGTTGTAGAGAGTGCGTACTACGAAGGTGATAAGGCTGTTATTGCGGTCCGGGCGTCCGGAAGCGTTGGTCTGTGTCCATCGTGCGGAACGGTTTCCAGACGTGTCCATAGCCGGTATCGACGACACTTGACCGATCTGCCGCTCTCTGGGCGGATCGTACAGCTTCTGGTGATCGCCCGCCGCTTCCGTTGCGATGCCGTCCTGTGCGGGCGTCAAATCTTCACTGAGCGCTTTGCTGAAGGGGGGCTGGCTCCATCGGCCCGGCGCACGGCTAGGCTGGATTCTATCGTCCATCACCTCGGTCTAGCGCTCGGCGGACGACCGGCGGCAGGCTTCGCACAAAGGCTGATGCTGCCAGTGAGTAAGGATACGCTGCTGCGCGTGGTCCGACGCCGTAGCCGTCCGCCGTCTGACCCGCTTAAGGTCATTGGCATTGACGATTGGGCCTGGCGGCGCAATCACCGATACGCCAGCCTCGTCTGCAATCTGGAAAGGCGCCGGATCGTCACGCTGCTGCCGGATCGTGAACCCGCGACTGCCCAAGCCTGGCTTGCTGCTCATCCCACGATCGCGATCGTCGCCCGTGACCGCGGTGGAGGATATGGCGAAGCCGCAGCAAGGGCCCTGCC
>DATAIA010000589.1:0-7170 GCA_036262895.1 Xanthobacteraceae bacterium | reverse complement strand
CAGCCGGGACGGCCAACCCTGCGTCACTAAGCAGCTCGATCTTGGAGGCGGCACGCAGGTTTCCGCGTACTCAACGAAGGTCAGTGATGTCTTTGCGCAAAGGAACGTCTTCAAGCGGTGCGATGGCGTTCGGGATTGTTCCCGCTGCGTTATGCGTGATTGGGGGGCTTACAATGCTCTGGTCATGGGTTGCGGAAACCTCAGCGTGGCTCCGCAGCGATACCTTGGCGCGCGGCCAGAATGGCTTTGCACGTCTTAGGCGACGGACGTCCTTCCGAAGCTTCGACTCGCGGTCGCCCAGTCCGCGATTGTACCACCCAAGCACGAATCCACCCGGTGCAGAAACTGCGCGACCCACCGCAGCCGATTGGCTAAGCTGGACGATGTTGCTATTTCGGATTAACCGAAGCAGGGTTAGACCTTATAGGGCGTGACCTAATGCAGGAGCATCACCACACGGATAACGCTATCTCTTTTCAGGCATGTTCGCCATCCGCAAGCTGCCCGCACTGTGCGTCGCCTGAGAACTCCGCTTCATTCGACTGGTCGCAAATCGATATCGCTTATTGCATCTCGCTGCAGGATCGAGAGGATCGGGCCCGCGATGCGGCGGTGGAATTTCATCGGGTAGGCTTGTGCCGCAAAGTGATGTTCTATCGCCCAGCACGTCACCCGACCAAACCAATTGCGGGTATTTGGGAATCGCATCGTCGCGTCCTTTCCCATGCGCTGATGCTAGGGTATCGAAACGCATTGGTGTTCGAGGACGATGTTGTCTTTGCCCGATGGTTTGGGCCACGGTCCAACCGTTGTCTTAATCGAGCGATTCGGCAACTGCCGGAGGATTGGAATCTCCTGTATCTCGGGCATTGGCCGATCAGAATGCGTTTCGTCTCCCGGCATCTGGTTTCTACGAGTTCGGCATGCACGCACGCGTATCTGGCCAGCAACCGATTGATGCGGTTCCTCGCCAGTCATCCTTATGCCCACCAAGCGGCAATCCCGCGGATAGGGCGTGGAATCGATGCTGTCTTCGCGAAGCTTGAAGGCGCTTATGCATTTTTCCCAATGGTAGCCACGCAAAGCGCCAGCCGGAGTGATCATATTCGGCCGCGTGCGAGACGGAGAATCAGGCGGGCTCACCACCTTGTGACCAGAACGCGAGCTCGCGAATGGCTGATTTCGAACCTCATGAGACCAGCCGAAGTTGCACAAGCGTTTGAGGCTGTCATTGCGCTGATCAGGTCGGTCACAGTCGATACCTTACGACGGGGCCCGGGCAGACTCAATTTAGTATGGCGGACGCTTCAGAAGTAGAGGATGGAGAGCAACCATTTGGGCGAGTTCACCTTCCCGTTTCAGTCATAATGTTCGTCCGTGTCATGATGTTCGGCGGGGTCACCCAGATCCTTCTCGTAGATGCGAAGATCTTGCGCAACCGCGCGCCTCCGAATTCGATAAGACGGCGCATGGCTAGGTTGTCCTCCAAAATCCATCCCAGTTCGCCGCCGTTGAACCCATTACGGGTTGGTAATCTTAGCAGCCGGGACGACTGGCGTCTTCATGACACATAGTTGAACATGCCCATGACCGTCCGGCCGGTCGAGACTGCGGCGGATCGCAAGGCCTTTGTCGAGGTCGCATTCCGCCTGAACGCGGGCGATCCCAATTGGGTGCCGCCGCTGAAGCAGGAGGTTTACGGGCTCATCACGCCCGGCAAGAACCCGTGGTTCGAGCATGCGGAAGCGCAGCTCTTTGTCGCTGAGCGCAACGGCCGCGTGGTCGGCCGGATTTCGGCGCATATAGACCATCTCGCGCTCGCCCAGCCCGCCGCGCAGGGTCTGGGCCCGGGCACCGGCAATTGGGGCATGATGGAGGCTGCGGACGAGGCGGTATTCCAGGCGCTCATCGCGCGTGCCGAGGACTGGCTGCGGGCCAAGGGCATGCAGCGCTCACTCGGTCCTTTCAGCCTTTCGGTGTGGGACGAGGTGGGTCTGCAGGTCAGCGGCTTCGACCATCCGCCGACTGTGATGATGGGGCATAACAGCCCCGCTTATCGCGGCTGGGTGGAGGCCGCCGGCTATGCGCCCGCCAAATCGCTTTACACCTATGAGCTCAACATCGCGCAAGACTTCCCGCCGCTCATCCAGCGCATCCTCCAATCGGGCGAGCGCAACGGCCGCATCGCCATCCGCAAGGTCAACAAGAGCCGCTTCAACGAGGAAGCTGTGCTGATCCTCGGCTTATTGAACGATGCCTGGTCGGATAATTGGGGTTTTGTGCCGCTAACGGATGCCGAGATCGCCTATGCCGGAAGGAAGCTCAAGTCGATCGTCTTCGAGGACCTGATCCGCGTCGCCGAGTTCGAGGGCGAACCTGTCGCCTTCATGATCACGCTGCCCAATCTCAATGAGGTGTTGAAGTCCCTGAACGGCTCACTCTTCCCGTTCGGCTGGGCGAAGTTGCTCTGGTGGCTGCGTGCGCCTAAGGTGAAGACGGCACGTGTGCCGCTCATGGGCGTCGTCAAGCGGCACCAGGCATCTCGGCTCGCCAGCCAGATGGCCTTCCTGATGATCGAGTACACCCGCCGAGCTGCGATCGCCAACTATGGCACGTCGCGCGCTGAGATTGGCTGGGTGCTCGACGACAACCACCGCATGCGCGCGATGGCCGAGGCGGTCGACAGCAGGATTAACCGTGAATATGTAGTTTACGAAAAGACGCTGTGAGAAGATGCAGTTGGGATGACCCTGATGGGCGAGGATTCTCTGGCGCGAGCGTATTCAACACTGGGCTACATTCTTAATTTGGCCGGCCCAGCCCGACTCTTCGCATGGTTCTGAAACTTACTGGTGCCCGGAACGTGTTATGAGCTGACGGTCTGACGGCGTTAGCACCGGGCCCATGTTACCAGGTAGGGTACTTTTTGGCCGTAGGCGGCTCAACTGAGTCGGTGGAGGAAAGCCATGTCGATGTCGTTGGAGGCGGCAGCGCAGGTCTTTCGCGAGGCCATGCGGCAGACCGTCAAACGGTACTGGCTTTGGTACCTGATCGAGGGCGTGCTGCTGGTCGTGGCGGGGATCCTGGCAGTGATCTATCCTGTGGTTTCGTCGGTATCGGTAGTGGTCCTGCTGGGGTGGCTTCTGATCGTCAGCGGTGTGCTGCAAGGCATCAGCTTGATCGGTGCCGGACAGGTGCCGCATTTCTGGCTGCAGCTGATTTCCGTTATACTCGCTGTGCTTGTCGGTGTCCTCTTCCTGCGCGACCCCGCGCAGGAGTTGCTGACGATCACGCTGCTTCTGATCATCTTTTTCATGATTGAGGGTATTTCGAAGATCGTCTTTTCGCTTACGATTCGGCCCTTCCCCAACTGGGGCGGAGTGTTGGCGAGCGGGCTGGTTGGGATTCTCCTCTCGGCGGTATTATGGTCCAGCCTTCCGGTGACGGCCCTATGGCTGATCGGACTCCTGATCGGGATCGAACTGATCAGCGTGGGCTCTGCGATTGCGTACCTCGCCTGGCAGGTGCGCCGGGGTTCAGCCAATGGGCGAGCTAACGACCTATAATCGTTCGGCCGATCGACTGCCAAGTTGAAGCATGAAGAAAGCGCCTGGTTCGATGCTAACAGAGCTGACTGTTTGATATTCGCCTCGCCGCGTGGAGAGAGGCTTCTACAACGGGCTTTGTCGGATCAGATGAGTATGAGGTCCTCGCCTATTCGGGGACCCGCGGAATGCAGAACGCTACCACGATCCCCCACTCGCGCCGCGAGTCATTCGCAATGACTTTGAACGGGTGGGGGTTCAACAAATGATGGCGCGCCTCGCGCTCTATGTGCATCCAGGGAAGCGTGCGTTTCGCCGATGTTTATTTGGACATGGTTGGGTTCTCACATGACGAATCAGACCAACATGTCGCACTAAATTGCGGAGCCGCCTCCGGGTCATGGGGAGCTTGAGGGGCCACGTTGCGAAGCCGCTGGGGTCGGTGTCCGTTACTTGCGCATTTCCCGCCAAAGCATCATTGCCAGTCCAGCGGCCAGTACTGCTCCGAGCACGCTTACCCGCAACGGAACAACCATGCCATTCAGGGTGACTTCCCAACCCCCAAAAAGTCGGAGGATGTGCGCGACGGCAATCAGCCAAAAAACAACAGCGGAGATAAAGGTGAACGGCTTCATATTTGCCAGTCCTTGAAGGCTGATGAGGGGCGACGGCTTTATGATGCTGGCGAGATCGATGCAACGGTCCAAATCGCTTCAGCCGATCTTGGTTGAGAATCGTCGTTAGCGGCGGTGTCGGTTCAAGCCGCGCCGAAACTCTTTTGGGTTTCTTATCTCAGGTTAACGTGGCCGTTCAATCCGGGCGCAATCGTAAGGGGTCGAAGTTTAGTTCATCTGGCTTTGGAGGTAAGTTCAACGGGCGAGCGTGCCGGACAATACGCTTGGCGCGTCGAATCGCATGTTTTCGAATTCAATACTGGATCGCTTTAAAACTGGCAGAGACTAAAACTTGGGGGAATCCCGAGTGGATTCCCAAGCGAACTTTGAAGAACGGAATGGGCAATGCCGAGCGTCAGAGGAGACAAAAGGAGGCATTCGGGCGCGCCGACTCATCTTGATCCAAGTCAAGTTAGTCACATGACACGAACAGGCCGAGAAGCCACGAACACGAGAAACGTGAAAAGCATGACCATGCGACGTAATAATCCGCTGGATATCGAGCGGTTTGAATAGGTCGTGCATTCTGACGACTTCCAGGCCAGCGCGGACCCCGCGGGGCCGCTCTAGCCGCGAGTTGCTGGCGAGATCGCGCAGCGTCAAATAAGTGCAGGTTGAATATGAGGTCTATCCAACATCCGGAATGACATCGCAGTTTCGGAGATCCGCATCAGGGCGAAAGGAGTTCAAGTGCATTGGCGTATCGCCGCCCCACGCACGTCTATGTCGAGATGGCCATACTGTGCGATACGTTTCCGCTTCGACCGGAAATTAGAGCCATTCGAGGCCGATCCGCCTGACTGCCTATGTTCCTGACTGGAACGCGAACCCCGCGATGGGCAAGCGTGGCAACCCGTTCAGGGAGGTCGAGCCGATGAAGTCGAGGCGGAGAGCGTGATGGCGAACGAGAGGTCAATGAATTGGGATGACCCCGCCGCGCGGGCGCGGTTGATCCAGGACGTCGGCCCCGGCGAGTACAAACGGCAATTCGAAGAGCACTGCCGGGAGAGCACGGTACTTGTGGTGAACGGTCATCCCATCCGCCGCACCGGCTCGCGGATCGGACGGCTATTCCTGGTCGAGGGTACCGATACGGCTTTTCAGACTTTGGCCGAGGCCAAGGAGTTTGCGGCCAAGCAGCGGCGGAAATGTCTTCTCGATCCGGTCCGGAGCAGGAGGAAGCGCGCGTGACCGCTCGTTGGCGCACCGCTCCCGTACGGGTGGGTGGAGGCTAGAAGCCGATTATCACGATCATCGCCTGAGCGTCCGTCGCACTCTAAGCGGACGCACCGCAACCGTTGATCCAGATCAACGCAGATCGCACGGCTTGATATTACAACCGCTGCCTTCCACCATCTGCGATGTTCATCAAGCTGTATGAAGGGCGGTTGATGGCTTGTACACAAGGTAATTGGACGCGCCACTGCCGCTTTGGTAAAGCCTATGCTGCTCGGGGTGGAGCGATCTACTGCTCAGAATTCAAAGCTGTTTGTTTTTCATTCGGCTGAATCCAGCCCTGTTTCTCGAACGAGCCCCGCAGTTGTGTGGCGATTGTGTCGGCAGTCTGTTGCTTGCGCCTTCAATTGTCTTCGACCCTGTGTTTTCACCGTATATTTTGGTCGTACTAGCGTGAACAACCATGGAAAAATCCACGCAAGCCGCTTCATGCCACATCTCCTTCGAAGCGTTCCTAGGCATCGTCGATCGAATGCTGTTATACGGTCCCGGAAGAATTGGAATTGATCTATGTTAGTCCTGCCGTGCAAAAGTCGCATAGGCACGCAATTCACAAGCGACGCGATCTGAAAGGAGTCGCCGCACGCCGCACGGCGACGATTCGCGGGCGCTATGTGCGAATACATTGGCGCATCGCCTGATCCCCTCCGATTTCCAATTCTCGCGAAGAAACTGGGTTTATCACACTGGCTTTGGCTTGTCGGAGTTACCCGGAACACCGCGACTGAACAAACCCTCTGCGACTTCTTGAGCATCTCGGCATCGACTGCTGGCGGGCAGGTAAGCTCCCGGCGGAACGATGAACACGTAGGCCGCCGGAACACTTGGGTTGGAGATGTCTCACCAAAAGATGGAATGACATCCTTGATTAAAGTCACACGACCCGCGCGCGCCCGCAGGGAGGAACTCAAAAAGCGGTGTACGCGCCCATTGACAAATGGGAGGACGATCAAGACGCAGTGGTGCTCAATCTCTCGGTGCGGCACCTACCACGGGATTCGGATTCGTTGGGATGGCTGCGAAATGACGGAAAAAGGCGATCACGCGGTTCACGTACGCAGCCTGGTGTCCTGAACTTAATGAACTCGCGTCTCGGCCGGTGCGTAGAAGGCTATAAAGCCCCCAGAGCCCAGGCGACCGGGCTTCCAGAAAGTACACGAACTGGAGGTCTCCGGGGTGGAAGAGCGTGATGAAGAAGCGGCGTATCGGAGATACATTTTCGAACTCGACCACGAGCCGCGTGGGGTGGAACTCCAGTACCCGAAGTTGATAGACAACCCCACCAGAAGAACCGCTGTCGTCCTGCATGAAATAAAGAGCCTTGCCGGCTTTCATCTCGGCGACGGTGAAATCTGGGCGCCGGCGCCCGATGCTCGGCCCCTCGACTGCGCCCGCATCGGTGATAAGGACCCGCCAATCTTTGGCGGAAGCCGACCAGTATTGGATTCCGCGGAGCGCCGAAACGGCCCCGAACCGGGAAAGAAGGTCCTCGCCGTCTCCATTGAAGCGGAAGCTCGCAGACAATGCGACTAGCATTCTAAAACCAGGCACAGTCCAGCCCGTGCAGCCCGGAGGCACCCAAACCGCATTGGAGACACTATCGTTCCAGACCTGGAGGTTGGAGGGTGCGTCAGGATCAGAGTAAGAGGGCCGAGGCGGAGCACCACAGGGCGGTCGCGGCAGATCCTGTGCGCTCAATCCAGCTGACCACAGAA
>DATAIA010000588.1:0-7862 GCA_036262895.1 Xanthobacteraceae bacterium | reverse complement strand
CGCGTTCGAATTTCGGTGGATTGCCGTGACCAGCAAGCCTTATTGGAATTTTGCCTTTGCAGCGGGCTCAATTCTTGCGGCGTTCTGCCAGGGTTTGATTCTCGGCGCCCTGGTTCAGGGCATCAAGGTCGAACACGGCGCGTTTGCGGGCGGGAGTTTCGATTGGGCAACGCCTTTTGCCGTGCTTTGCGGCCTTGGCGTGCTTTCCGGATATGCCCTGTTGGGGGCGAGTTGGCTGGTGATGAAAACTGAAGGGCCCGTCGCTGCACGCGCGCGCGAACAAGGGATGCTGTTAGTGATCGTCGTTCTCGCGTTCATGGCAATCGTGAGCTTGTGGACGCCACTTGCGGTCGAGCGCATTGCCGCACGTTGGTTCTCGCTTCCAAACATTCTGGTGCTCTGGCCGGTGCCGACGACTGCGGCAATCCTCGGCTGGTTTGCCTGGCGCTGGTTTGGAGAGGGACGCGAAGTCCTGCCGTTTGTTGCGACAGTCGGCTTGTTTCTGCTTGGTTATGTTGGTCTTGTTATTTCAAGTTTCCCATATCTCGTGCCGCCATCGTTGACGATTTGGGATACGTCGGCAGTGCCCGCAAGCCAAATTTTTATGCTGATCGGCACGGTTGCACTGCTGCCGATCATCCTAGGCTACGTGATCTTCATCTATTGGATTTTCCGCGGGAAAGTCCGCGAGGGCGAAGGCTATCACTGAAAACTATTGCGGCGCAGATGGCGCCGCCGGTGTGGATTGCGGCGCGGACACATCGCTCGCACTTGGCGGCCGGATCAGGCCCCAGCCGATACGCAACAACGGCAGGCGCCCCTGCACCGTCCGTTCAAACGAACGCGGCACTTCCGGAACAAGGTCGGGAAAACGCGCCTTGATCAAAGCGGGTGGCGTGCCGGCAGTATCGGTTGCCTGCCAAACCAGAATGGCACCTTTCGTGCGCATATCCGCTTCGCTCACCCATGGGCTCATCTCAGGCAGCGCATTAAAATAGACGCTTGGCCGATCGGGCGAAGTCATCGCAACAAGTTGCGCAATGCGCTGATCGCCGCCGATAATTTCAAGCGGCTTGCCGGTGCGGCGTCGAAAGCTTTCCGTGAAAAATTGCGCCATCGCCTTGGCGGGTTGGCCGGTCTCAAGATCGAGAGCAACCGTCCATGGTAATGCGCCGGTCGCAGCAACGGTGAGCAATGCGGGGGCGGCCAACAACGCGAGCCACGTCACACCAACAATACGCTGGCGATGCAGATGGATCTCATGACCTGCGGCGACAATGACCGCCAGACCTGACAGCACGACAGCCGGAGCAATGCCGCCGATTGGAGCGCGACGCTCCAGCAATACCGCGACGACGCTTGCGAGAAAGCCCGGCGTCAGTGTGAAAAAATAAACAAAATTCCTGGCGAAAGGATCGACTGGCGGGCGCACAAACAAAGGGGCCGATGCGCGCGGACCCACATTGACCCCGCCGGCCACAACGACCATCACCAGAAGCGCACCATGGACCGCGAGGATCGAGGCGATCAATAAGAGCCACGTCGTCAAATGCCCATCGGCTTTGATGAGGCCTAAGAAAAAATCCGTCGGAACCGGAACCGGTGCGCCGCCTGCACGATCGAGCCAGAACAAATGCGGGATCAGGATCACGGCGACGACGAGGCCTGAGATCCAGGGCTCAATCGTGCCAAGTGCCACACGGCCTCGCGGGGTCGAGGCTGCAAATGCCGCGATCAGGGCCACCAAAATCAGACCGGCGTAAGTCGTCAGCACCAACAGGCCAAGATCGAACGCCAATGCATACCAATAATTTCGCTGATCTTCTCCGAGCGCCTTCCAAAAATGGAAAATGGCAAGCGCCGAGAGCGGCATCGCCAACAAACCCGGGCCGAACTCAGGCGTGGGCACGGAAAACGCGCTGACGCCGACCATCAGCAAGACCGCCATCAATGCATGGCGCGCACCAACAATGCAGCATCCCAGCGCGAACACAGCCCAAAAGGTGACAACAACACAAATCTGCGAGAGCAGGTAGACGCCGACAATATGATTTCCGGTAAGCCGCAAGGCGATCTCGGCAAGCCAATAGGCCAGCGGCGGACCAAACGGCGATCCGAGCAGCCATTCGTGCCCCACAGCAATAACAAGCGACACGTCTCCTGGAGGAGCCGAATAGAACAGCGTCGGCACAAGTGTCCAAAGCAGCGCTTGAGACAGCGCCGCGATCCAGAACATCGTTTCGGGATGCGCACGCAACGCCTCGACCAGCAATGACACATAGAGCATCGGCCGCGCGGGCGGAGCGCGAAATTCCGATCCTTCGAGTTCAACGCTAGCGAGATGATTTGACAAGCTCTGCCACCCTGCCCTTTGAAACTGGATGCCCGCTTACGCGGGCATGAGCGGAGCGGCTTATGCATGATCTCGCCGCTCGTTCCCCCGAAAGCGGGAACCCAGGTTTTTTAAATGATCCGAAGGCTAATATCGAATCGGACCTGCAGTGAAATGGTGATACCGTTAAATCGGCAATAAGCTTTGCACCGCCTCTTCGGCATCGACCAGCGGCTCGCCGAGAAGCGCTGCAACGGGCGCAAATGTTCGGCGATGGTGAACGGTGGGCCCCAATCGGGACAAAGCCTCGAAATGCTCGGGCACGCTATAGCCCATGTGCCGTTCGAAACCGTAGCCCGGATGCGCGAGACCAACCCGCGCCATCAATCTGTCCCGCGTCACTTTGGCGACGATCGATGCAGCCGCGATGGATAAGACCAAACCGTCACCCTTGATGACCGCCTCGCAGTCGCATTCAACCGCGATGCGATCGACGCCGTCGACAAATACCTTGCGTGGCGCCAGCGGAAGCGCGGCAACGGCTCTGGCAAGCGCCCAAAGCGATGCCTGACGGATATTGTCGCAATCGATCCGGCTCGGCGAAGCAAATGCGACAGCCACTTCCGCGCTCGCGCAGATTTTGGCGTAGAGTGCTTCGCGCCGTTCATGCGTCAGTTTTTTTGAATCATCGAGCCCGCGCGGAATGCGCTTGGGATCGAGGATCACGGCCGCTGCAACAACCGGCCCCGCCAACGGCCCCCTGCCCGCTTCGTCGCATCCCGCGACAGGCCAAAATCCATTTTTGATGGCGGCACGCTCTCGCTTGAATGTCGGACGAATGTCCTCCTCCCCCAGTGGAAGACGCGGAATTGGCGATGATCGCTCGCGACTCATGGCGCGGATGGTGCGCGGAGCATCACTACGAATCAAGAACGTTGCGGATTTTTCCTGCAGTTCAGATTCAGGATGAAGACGAAGGCGTAAGTTGGCTTGTAAGGACCATCAAGTCTTTGGAACGAAAGAGATACTCCGCGTTGGCCCAGCCAGTGAAATCAAAATGCCAATCAAAATAATGAGAGCTGCGCGTCACCCGGCCGCTGCGGGCGGAAATGCTCCGTGCTGAGCCTGGTCTTCGA
The DNA here is from genome assembly GCA_036262895.1 of Xanthobacteraceae bacterium. GTDB lineage: Bacteria > Pseudomonadota > Alphaproteobacteria > Rhizobiales > Xanthobacteraceae > AP-16. The sequence goes on along the minus strand of DATAIA010000588.1, from coordinate 4,394 downwards.
TAAATTCAGTCGGAGCCGTTCGCACGCAATTTCGAACCGCCGCCCGATCATCCATGCATAGGGACCGGAGCCGCGCATCCGCTCACCCCAGGTGGCATCGTAATCCTTGCCGCCCCGCATGTCGCGGATCAGCTTGAAAACGTGGCGCTCGCGGTCGGGGAAATTCGCCGTCAGCCACTCGCGAAAAAGATCGCGCAATTCGAGCGGCAAACGCAGCAGAATGTATCCCGCATCGCTGACACCGGCACTTGCCGCTGCATCAAGGATGCGTTCGATTTCCGGATCGTTGATGGCGGGAATGACCGGGGCAATCATCACAGTGGTAGGCACGCCGGCTTGTGACAATTGACGCAACGCATCGAGGCGACGGGATGGCGTGGTGGCGCGCGGCTCCATCACACGCGAGAGCGCCGGATCGAGCGTCGTCACCGAAAGCGCCACCCTCACCAGATTGCGCTTGGCCATCCGCGCGAGGATATCGATATCGCGGAGCACCAGCGCGGATTTCGTGACGATGCCGACAGGATGGCCCACGCGATCCAGCACTTGCAGAATCCGACGCATGATTTCGTGTCTTCGCTCAATCGGCTGATAGGGATCGGTGTTGGTGCCGATTGCAATCAGCCGCGGCTCGTAGGATGGCGCCGCCAATTCCCGTTCAAGCTGTTCGGGCGCATCCGGCTTCATGAACAGCTTGGATTCGAAATCGAGCCCCGGCGAAAGACCGAGATAGGCGTGGGTCGGCCGCGCAAAACAATAAATGCAGCCGTGCTCGCAGCCTCGATACGGGTTTATCGAGCGATCGAATCCGATGTCGGGGGAGTCATTGCGCGTGATGACCTTGCGGGAGGCATCGATGCCGACGCTCGTCGTGAATGGCGGCAGGTCTTCCAGGCTTTGCCAACCGTCATCGAAGGCCACGCGCGCGATCGCTTCATAGCGGCCCGATGCATTCGACTGCGCCCCACGGCCGCGCCGGCGCGCTCGATCGACGCCGGTTCCCGACGGGATTGATGCGAGCCTGCCAAGCTCGTCCGCCGGCGCCGGGGCAGACGGCGCCGACGGACGTCGGGGGGCTGCGTAAGGTCGAGCCATGGCCAGACCGTAACGCATCATTTAGAACAAAACAAGAACAAAATAACTAGGCCGCTCCTGCGTTGCCGGAACGCTTTGTCATGTTAGGGATAGCCCAATGATCAGCGTCGTTATCGCCACAAAGGATTCCGAGCGTGAACTGCTGCCGACACTGGCCGCGCTGGTACCGGGGGCAGCGGCGGGGGCCGTTCGTGAAGTGATTGTGACCGATGACGGCTCGCGCGATCAGACCCATGAGGTCGCCGAGATCGCCGGCTGTCACTTTATTTCAATGCCGGGATCGCTGGGCAGACGGCTTGCGGCCGGCGCGAACAAAGCCCGCGCTCCGTGGCTGATGTTTCTGCGCCCCGGTCTGGTGCCCGACCCAAGCTGGGTCACGGAATGCCTGCGTTTCGTCGGCCAATCCGATGCCCTCGGCCACATCACGCGGACGGCAACATTTCGCGCCGTTGCGGATTTTGACACAACCAGCTCCGCGTTCATGGAAGCACTATCCCTGCTCGGGTCGGCACTCGGGCTTCGGGCCAAGCCATACCGCGGGCTCATTATCTCAAAGCGCAGGTATGACCAGCTTGGCGGCCATTCCGGGGATCGTGCCGATTGCGAGACAGAACTATTGCGTCGCCTGGGCCGGAGGCAATTGATCACTCTGCGGTGCGGCGCAATGCATGCACAGGTACTGCGGGAAATTTAGGATCAAACCTTTCGTTTCGCCGGAGGCCACTGCGCAAACAGCAAAGCTGACTGCGTTCCGTAACTGCTCACAGCAGTTGCAACTCAAAAAGACTGAGGCAAACTATTTCACAAGTTTTGAAAAATCCGGTTGCCGGCGCTCGGCAAACGCTGCAAACGCCTCGCGGGCTTCCGCCGTTTTTAACTGCGCCATAAATATCGCGCCCTCGCGTTCCATCTGCGAAGTCACCGCCTGTACGTTCCGCATGAGTGCCTTGGTGTGGGCCAGCGCGCCAGGCGAACGCTTCGTTAAAGCGACGGCGGCAGCGCGTGCCTTCGCATCCAGCTCGGCGACCGGCGCCATCGCATTGGCAAGTCCAATCGAAACAGCAGTCGGTGCATCAACCACCTCGCCAAGCGCGAACATGGCATAGGCGCGTGCATGGCCAACACGCGCAGGCAAGAGGAGACTTGAGGCCGCTTCCGGCACCAACGCCAGGTTCACGAAAGGTGTCATCAACTTCGCGGTATCTGCGACGTAAACAAGATCGCAATGCAGGAGCATGGTCGTGCCAATACCGACTGCATTGCCCTGAACAGCAGCCACAATGGGACGGGTTACCTTCGCCAGCGTCTGGATAAAACGAAATGCGCTGCTGGCCCCCGGCTGCTTGTCTTGAGATTGCGCACTGAAATCGGCGAGATCGTTGCCTGCCGTAAAACTGTCGCCTTCACCTCGAAACAGGACGACGCGAATAGTTGCGTCCTTTTCCGCCCTATCCAGGGAATCGCTCAGCACATCGTACATAGCAGCAGTCAGCGCATTCTTTTTGTCAGCCCGTGCCAGCGTTAACGTGAGAATGCCCGCATCGACATCAACCTTTACATGCTCCGTCATGGGATATTCCTCGGAATGTTGGATACGCGTTTGGAAATTTGACCTGCAAGCCGGCAAGCCGTCGTAAAAACGATTTCGATGCCTTCCTCGGAAAAGCTGCCCAACAACCTATCATTGAGCGCCTGAGTTTTTGCGAGCGCTCATTTGCGAAGCTTACGACCCAAAGCATTAACGTTACGATCCCAAGCAGCGGTTTGCCGCATGTTTGACAATATCTACGAATATTCGTATATTCGATGTTATGAAGCTTGATATCAAGCGTATGCAATCCGCTGCTGATGAAGCGAGTGAGCTGCTCAAGGCGGTCGCCAACCGTCATAGGCTGCTCATCCTGTGTCAGCTCACTCAACACGAACGCTCTGTCGGTGAGCTTGCCGAGTTTCTGCAGATTCGCGATTCCACGGTCTCGCAGCATCTCACGATCCTGCGTCGGGATGAATTGGTCGATGCGCGAAGAGAGGGTCAAACCATCTGGTATTCGATCAGCAATCCACTGGCGCACGAATTAGTGGAAATCCTGTATCGAGCATACTGCGGGTCGGCAGCAACTCAACCCCACCAAAGACGCAAGCTCCGCAATTGAGCCATCGGATGGCTCGTTGCTCAAAATCGGCAAAAATCAGTACGTCGAGATTAGGAAAATTGAAATGCGATCTCCGCAAAAGAAACAGATGATAGTGGCTTTTTGTGCTCTGACGGTGAGTTGGTCGCAGCTGATGTTGACGACGCCTGTTGGAGCCGAACAGCTTTTCAAGGCACTGCCCCAGGCGGTCGCAGACCAGAAAGCGGTTTTTGCAACGATTGAAAGCCGGCGCGTCGTTCCGGGGCGCACGCGCATCAGCGGCACCATTGCCGCGTTGGCCGTCAAGGAAGGCGACTTCGTAGAACTTGGCCAAGTGATCGCGACCGTCGGCGACGAACGGCTTGCCCTGCAAATGAAATCGCTGGACGCGCAGATTGCGGGACTTGAGGCGCAGCTTTCACAAGCGCAAATCGACCTCGGGCGCGCCGAAGATTTGTTCGCCAAAGGGACCGGCACGCGGGTCCGGCTCGACGAGGCGCGGACCGCGTTCAACGTTGCCCAAAACGCGATGCGCGCGCGAACCGCGGAGCGTTCGGTTATCCAGCAGCAGTTGACCGAGGGAAATATTCTCACGCCGGCCGCCGGCCGCGTGCTGAAGGTGCCCTTCACTGTCGGCACCGTCGTGATGCCTGGCGACCCGGTGGCGCAGATCGCGGAGCAGGACTTCGTGATCCGGCTGCGAGTGCCGGAACGTCACGCCCGTTTCATGAAAGCAGGCGATCCGATTCGCATCGATGCCGCCGAATTCGATGAAGCCGGGCCGCCGCGCTTCGGGACAATCAAGCTGGTGTATCCGCAAATCGAAGATGGCCGCGTCGTTGCCGATGCCGTCGTGAAGGGGCTTGGCAATTATTTCATCAACGAACGCATCCGTGTGTGGATCTCGGCAGGCGATCGAACCACGTTCGTTATTCCGGAAAGCTTCATCACGACCCGCTTCGGGATGGATTACGTCAAAGTCCGGGATGCGAACAAGACTGACGTCGATGTTCCCGTCCAGCGCGGGCGTCCTACTCCGCGACAAGACTTGCCCGACGGCATTGAAATATTGTCCGGCCTGCACGCAGGTGACCAGTTGGTGCGTCAGTGATGTCTAGTAGCAATTCCTCTGGCGGCGGCGCGAACAATCCTGACATGAAGCTTGGC
>DATAIA010000587.1:0-5089 GCA_036262895.1 Xanthobacteraceae bacterium | reverse complement strand
CGAACAGATACGGCAGCAGGCCGCCGAACAGCAGGCCAACCACGACGTAGGGATTGTTCAGCGAGAAGTCGAGCGACACGCCCTTGAAGTACGAATGCGTGTTCGAGTTTGCGATGAAGTACTTGAGATCTTCATTGTAGGCCGCAAACAGCACAAGTGCACCGAGACCAGCCGAACCGATGGCGTAGCCCTTGGTTACCGCTTTCGTGGTGTTGCCAACCGCATCAAGCGCGTCGGTCGACTTGCGGACTTCCTTCGGCAAACCAGCCATCTCGGCAATGCCACCGGCGTTGTCGGTCACCGGGCCGAACGCATCAAGCGCCACAACCATTCCGGCGAGTGCCAACATCGTCGTCACCGCCACTGCAATGCCGAACAGGCCTGCAAGGTTATAGGTGACGAGAATGCCCCCGATGATGACGATCGTCGGCATCGCGGTTGATTCCAGCGAGACGGCAAGTCCCTGGATGATGTTGGTGCCATGCCCAGTCACGGATGAGCTCGCGATCGATTGCACGGGCTTGTAATTGGTTCCCGTGTAATACTCCGTGATCCAGATGATCAGGCCCGTGACAACAAGACCCGCAACACCGCAGAGGAACAGATCCATGCCGGTGTATTTCACGCCGGGCAGCGGACCAAATCCCACAACGTAGTTGGTGACCAGAGCAACACCGCCGAGCGAGAGAACAGCGCTGGCAATGAAGCCCTTGTAGAGCGCGCCCATGATCGACTGGCTGGCCCCAAGCTTCACGAAGAAGGTGCCGATGATCGATGTAATGATGCAAATGCCGCCGATCGCCAGCGGATAGGTCATCATCGCTTTCAAGTTCGGTGCATTGGCAAAGAAAATTGCCGCCAGAACCATGGTGGCAACCGTCGTCACCGCGTAGGTTTCGAACAAATCGGCAGCCATGCCGGCGCAATCACCGACGTTGTCGCCGACGTTATCAGCAATGGTGGCTGGGTTGCGCGGATCATCCTCGGGAATACCGGCTTCAACCTTGCCGACGAGATCGCCGCCGACGTCGGCGCCCTTGGTGAAGATGCCGCCGCCCAGACGGGCAAAGATCGAAATCAGCGATGCGCCGAAACCAAGTGCCACAAGAGCATCGATCACGATCCTGTCATTCGGCGCCTTATGGAGCGCACCGGTCAGGAAGGCGAAGTAGACGACCACGCCGAGAAGTGCCAAGCCCGCAACAAACATACCGGTGATCGCGCCTGACTTGAACGCCAGTTCAAGGCCTCGCGCGAGTGAGCTGGTTGCAGCTTGAGCCGTCCGGACGTTCGCCCGCACCGACACATTCATGCCGATGAAGCCCGCGGCGCCGGACAGAGCGGCGCCAATGGCGAACCCGCCCGCGACGAGCCACCCTAGGAAATACCCAAGCAGCAGGAAGATAACGACGCCGACCAGGCCGATCGTCGTGTATTGCCGCTTGAGATAAGCCTGCGCGCCTTCACGAATGGCGCCGGCAATTTCCTGCATTTTCTGGTTGCCGGCGTCAGAGGACATCACGGATTGGATGGCCCAAATGCCGTAGACAATCGCGAGCACGCCGCAGGCGATGATCACCCACAAAAGATCCATAAAAGCTACCTCGTTGTTGAAAGCCCGACCGGCATAAAGCGCCCCGCCCAGCCGTCAGGACCGTCAGCGAATCGCACCAAGCGTCGCCCGACCAAAGTCGCGCGGACATTGCCAAAAACCCCCTGCAGACGCAACGCCGGAAATTCGCCCGATTTCGTTAATTCACCTGCGTCTGTGGGTACCCCGCTCAGGCGGCGTGAGGGCGCGGGCGTAACGCGAGCCAGAATAACAGGGTTCCGGCCACCAGGATGATTGGGAATGCCGTGATATTAACCGCAACCCAGCCGATCGTTGCCAGCAGCTTGCCGGACGAAAACGACGTCACCGCCATGCTGCCGAACACCAGAAAATCGTTAAAGGCCTGAACCTTGTTGCGCTCGGCGGGACGGTGGCACTCGGTCACCATGGCCGTGGCGCCGATGAAGCCGAAGTTCCAGCCCAACCCAAGCAGAATGAGCACGGCCCAGAAATGCGCGACGCTTGTTCCCAGTAATCCCACGATTGCACTTGCCGCAATCAAGCCAAGACCTGCTCCGACCACCGGTTTGGTACCGAATCGGCTGATCAGGGTTCCTGTGAAAAAGCTCGGGCCGTACATGGCAAGCACATGCCATTGCAAACCCAGGGTCGATTCAGTCACCGAATGGCCGCACTCGACCACCATGGCAAGCGGCGCCGATGTCATAATGAGATTCATGATCCCATAACTTGCAACGCCGCAGACCACCGCAACGATAAAGCGCGATTGCCGCGCGATCTCTGACAGCGGGCGCGCCGTTGCTTCATGATGGCCCGCTTTGGATGGTTTGGGAATGCGCAGAAAGACCAGGACTCCCGCTGCAAGCAACGCAACGGCAGCTTGTCCCAGATAAGTGGCCGCGAACAAAAAGGGCTGCCAGAGATCCTTGGTGAAGATAACGAGCTGGGCGCCGACGAAAGCAGCAAACAAACCGCCGGCCATGACATAGGAAATAGCCTTGGGTCGAAACGCTTCACTCGCCGTATCCGCAGCCGCAAAACGGTAGGACTGATGCGCAGCGGCATAAAGGCCGCCACAAAATGTGCCCAGTATCAGCTGAGGGAACGAGCCCTGCAGCATGGCGACACACGATACAAATCCTGCCAGGACGCCAAAGACCGAGCCCACCTGCAAGGCAAATCGCCGGCCATAATTTTTTGCCATCATACCGATTGGCAACGCCCCGACCCACATGCCGACGACCATTGCCGAAATCGGCACGGTGGCCAGGCCAGGATCAGGCGCAAGGCTTGCGCCAGCAATGCCGCTCGTTGCGACGATGACCGCATTGTTGCCGCCCGCTAAAGCCTGCGCGACCGCGAGCACCAGCGCATTGCGCTTCGCAAGTCGATCGTCAGACACAATATTCGCAGGGGTCTCGATTGCAATCGTCACGGGATTCTCCTGGGGCACGCGGTTCTAGCCGGATTCCTTGCTACAAACCACTGCATCCAGCGCGGATCAGCCCAGCACTTGTTAGAAATGACTATAGGAAGGCTTCTCAAAAATGAGGGGGGTTCCACTGGCCCCGCGAAAACGTGGGGCTTGATCGCCCGCGGATATTTGGCCGATTTCTGTCACGGGGATGCCGCGAACCGCGGCCGCGGCACGAAATGCATCGACATTTTTGGGTGGCACGGTGCAGAGGATCTCATAATCATCCCCTCCCGTGAGAACAGCTTCTATCAGGGCAGCATCCCTACCGACCATGACTCGCGCGGCATCTGACAGCGGCACCCTTGCTGCGTCGATTTCTGCGGTCACGCCTGATGCGCGGCATAGTTTGGTGAAATCCCCGGCAAGACCGTCCGAAATATCCATGGAAGCGGATGCACACGCGCGGATGTCATCAGCCAGTGCATTGCGCGGCTCAGGGACCTGATAGCGATTGAGCAAATGCTCGCGCTGTTTCCGATCAAGCGCGAACTTCTGCCCGAGATCGGGTTGAAGCCTCAGCTTCAAGCCCAGTGCTGCATCACCGAGCGTGCCGCTGACGAAGATACGATCTCCTGCGGACGCACCGCTCCGCTTGATCATGGTATTGCTTGGAACCAATCCAAATACTGTAATGGAGATCGTCAAAGGCCCTGGCGTGCGGTCGGTATCGCCGCCGAGAAGCGGACAATTGAAGTGATCCGCATCCTCACCCAACCCGCGGGCAAACGCTTCAAGCCAGTCAGCACCGATATTTGAAGGCAGCGCGATCGCCAGCAGAAAGCCCGCGGGTTGCGCGCCTTTTGCTGCAAGATCTGAGAGGTTGACCCGGAGCGCCTTACGCGCAACCGCGTCGGCAGCATCGTCGGGAAAGAAATGCACCCCTGCGATGATTGGGTCTGTCTTGAGAACGAGATCGAAGCCTTGAGGCGGGGTGAAACAGGCCGTGTCGTCAGCAAGTCCAAGCGCGCCGGGATGTTTTGCAAGCGGCTTGAAATAGTGCGCGATCAGGTGATCCTCGCCCGATCCCTGCACCGGTTTGCCTGCGGACATTGCGCTTCATCCTGCCACTCGACCAAACTCGGCCGGCCGAAGCTGGCGGCCCAGTTGATCGAGTACCGCATTGACCATTCCCGTTTCGCTACCATCGAGAAATGCGTGGGCAACATCGACATACTCAGAGACGACAACCCGCCCAGGAATATCGAGCCGATGCTCCAACTCGTAGGCGCCTGCCCGCAACACTGCGCGCAATAATGCTTCGATGCGCTTGAGCGGCCAGCCACCGGCCAGCGCATGGTCGATCATCGGATCGATGCGGCGCTGCTCACGCACGCAGCCATCGACAATTTCTCGAAAGAAAGCAGCCTCGGCCGGCAGATATTGCGAGCCTTCGATCTCCCGACCGATCCAATGACTTTGAAACTCGGCAAGAATGTCGTTGAGCGGCGTTCCAGCGATATCCATCTGATAAAGCGCCTGGACCGCGGCGAGACGCGCAGACCCCCGCCGGTTCGCCTTGCGCTCTTCTTTCGGTTTTTCCGACTTCGCCATCGATTATCCCTTGGCTCCGCTGTAGGCGCGCCGTTTGATCCTGATCATCGCGAGCGCCGCGCGGGCCGCATCGCCACCTTTATCTGCTTCCTCAATCCTCGCACGGGCCCAGGCCTGGACCTCGGTATCCACCGTGATAATGCCATTTCCGAGCGGCAATCCCCGGTTCACGGAAAGGTTCATCAGCGCACGGGCGGACTCCATTGACACGATTTCAAAATGAATGGTGTCGCCGCGGATCACGCAGCCAAGCGCGACCACGCCGTCGTACCGTTTGCCGCAGGCGGCTGCTCCATCGAGCGCAATTGCGATCGCCGCCGGAATTTCAAGTGAACCTGGAACGTTAATAACCTCATGCGTCGCGCCGGCAGCATCAAGCGCGCGCTTGGCTCCGGCGAGCATTGCATCGGCAATATCCTCGTAAAAGCGCGCTTCAACGACAAGAATATGCGCATCCTGAAGATCGCGTGCTATCGGCGCTGTGCTAC
>DATAIA010000586.1:0-2288 GCA_036262895.1 Xanthobacteraceae bacterium | reverse complement strand
CATGAGACATGAACATTTGGGAGAAGGCAGGCTCATCATGAAGCACCCGCTGTAGCTCCGCCTTAGACACCCGCATTGTCTCGCATTCCGTCAATGTCGACGCCGTTGCCAAACGCTTGGGCTGCCCAATCAAGCATCCCTCGCCGCAAAACTCGTCGGGCCCTAAAAGGGCGATAACAGCCTCCTTGCCATCTTTCGACACCACCGCGACTTTGATCCTCCCCTTCTTGATGTAGAAGACAGAGTCGGCGTCGTCGCCTTGCGCGAAGATGATCTCATTCTTCGAGTGGGCAGAAATGTCCCGACCGGGAGCTGCAGTAGCCAGGAACACGGCTGGATTGAATGACAGAGGCACCGCCGCCCCAGGAGTGCGTCGCTTGATCGGTCCCGATCTGGGTCTGCGAGACATCGCGTAACTCCTCAAAGCGGCCAGGACAGTACCGCAAGCTGCGGCGCGGCTAGGCTCGCTCAGCCAAACGGCAGGTTCTGTTTCCCGGCTCTAACGCGTGTCTCATATAGGGATCTGCAGCCGGTATTGCTCTCGCAGCACTCGGCAAAAGCAATATATATTTTAGCCTTTTACTCGATCTACCTCCTCGGAGCCGAACTTCAGCCAGGCTCATAAGCAGCGCAAGTGGTCGTTTTTATACAGTGCGCTCGCGCGCAAGCATCTATATTTCGAACTCTTCTCCAACACCCATTGGTGGGTTGGTAGCGCGGCCGCGAGTAGTGGGGGCCTACTATGCTAAACGCAAATTCCGCTAGCATGGATACATCGCCAACAATCACGATTGGGCGCTCTGAACGCCGCACCTCAGCGAGCTATGAACGCGAGTTAGAGCGGTACCGTCAGGCCGAGCTCCAGCTGAAGGAAATCATCGCACTCGATGAGAGACTGCTTCGTCAGAAAGATGAGACCCTTCAAAATCAAGCGCTTTTGAGCAGCGAATCCAACCATAGGCTCTTGAACGACCTGCAGATCATCGTGAGCCTGCTTTCGCTGCAAAGCAGAGCTACCGCAAATGCAGCAGCAGCTTCGGAATTAGCAGGTGCAGCGGACCGTATCGCCATGATCGGGCGCATCCACCGGCGCCTTCACTCACTCACCGGGGAAAAAACGGTTGGCTTCAAGAAATTTCTTGAAGACCTTTGCAGTGATTTCTCCGCCCTGATGTCCTCCGGACGGCGCGGCGAGCGGGAGATTGCCGTTGAAGCCGCAGAAATCGATCTGCCGACAACGACCTGCCGTCCGCTCGGCTTCATCGCAAATGAGCTTGTCACCAACGCAGCCAAGTACGGACAAGGGCGAATTTCGGTCTGCCTGGAACGGACCTTTGATGGGACTTACGCACTTTCGGTCTCCAATGATGGCCCGACTTTGCCGACCGACTTTGATCTTGCGGCCCGAAAAGGATTGGGAATGAGGATTGTTCGTTCCTTTGTCGAGCAGATCGGCGGCAAGTTGCTGGCCGGGCCCGCCGATAGGAACCAGGGGGCGCGGTTTACAGTATTGTTCTCGTGATGGCCAAAACCATGGGCCTAGGATGGTGGGCCAGCAGTTCGGGCGGATGTGCAACCCTCGATCGGCTGGTGTGCGTCCGCCGGGCGTCAATCTGCAGCTTTCGACGCCCGCATGCGCCAGCGCATTCCTTTTTCGCAGATAACGCTGATCCATTCGGATCAAATATACGTTGCCAGGTGTCCTTAGTCGCACAGCCAACGCCGATCTAGCCTGATGAATTACCAGCGCGCCCCAAAGTGGGAGGCGGAGAGACGCTTTCCGGCTATAATCGAGAGACTGTTATGCATCCCCCTTCCGCCGAAGTTGTCTTTTTCGACGATGAGGCGACTCGCGTCATGGGTGAGGCATTCGATGAAGCGTGCAATTTTCTTGTGGGATCCCCGATCACAGACATACTACGCGAGCTCATCGCGGCTCGGATCATAGAAGTTGCCAAAACGGGCGAACGCGATCCGGCATGCCTGCATTCGCGTGCACTTATGGCGCTTTTCAAAGCCGATGTATCCGCAGCAGCGGTTGGCATAGTCCGGAATGTCCCCGTTCCGGTCTATGCGTTGGTCTCGCGCACAGCGTGACCAAGAGCGAGCCCCGGCTGCCGTCCCCAGGCAGTCGGGGTCGCAATTCGCTCCGCCGACTGGTCGTCGGACCAAATCCAACCCTGTTCGATGTAGTACCCATCGATACGTGAGGCGCCACTGACCGCCTTCCGTATCGTTCGGCCTACAACTGTAGTTCGCGCGTTCTACATGGGCTGCCGACGAATTCG
>DATAIA010000585.1:0-4625 GCA_036262895.1 Xanthobacteraceae bacterium | reverse complement strand
TACTTACTGATCAAGCGACACGGTCGTTTGCTCTCGGGTTGATTGCCGCGCGGCAGCTCCAGCTATGGTCTGGATTTCCTGCTGATGTAATTGATCGAGCAAGCGATCGATGCTGTTCGCAAATGCATCCAACTCAAAGTTTTGCGGATCGTCGTGGCCGTTGCGGATGTCGTTGTCGATAGCGGCATGAAAAGCCGGGATCAACCAATTGCCAGCGCGGACACTGGCAATCACGTAGACAAGTGCAAGACTTTCATATTGAGCGGGGGTGAATCCGGGCGTGGGGGCTTCGACGTCATTGCGGCGGCCCCGGCGTGGGGAGCTGCGACGGGGCTGCACCAGTTCGGTGTGAAGGAACAGCCCTTTCAGCTCGTTACCAAACATGGTGGCGCGTTCGAATTTGGTGGCCCGCCAGGGAACTTCGAAATCATGTCCAATTTGTATGACGCCCGGACGATTGATCACGACGTGCGCATTCTCCCAATGATCCGAGCACCGGTGCCGGCCCAGATTATTGACCTTCCAGCTGGTATCGATGTCGGAAGGCCATTGCCCGCGGCCGAGATGAGGTCCGCTCGTATCGTGAATGACGAAATAGCGTGCCAACGGTGCGTCCGGCGCATTATCCCTCGTTCGCGACACCGGAAGCCAAAGGTGGGCTCCAAAATCCCATTCCTTTCCTTGTATCGACAGGAATGTGCTCAATGTCTCGCGCTTGGGCAGACCTTCGTCGCTGCCGACATGGGCAAGCGCGGGCGGCAGGTTTTCCAGCGTCCGGCCTAGTTTGGCCAGCGCAGTCACCGGCCGGACAAGACACCGAGCCTGCTCGCTGGGACTGCCGGCAAAGCTGAATGTGATGGGATCAAACCCGCACGGGCCCATGCTGGTGAGAATGACGGCCGGCAGTGGGTGGCGAGGCTTGCAGATGGATTCACCGGCAAAAGTATGGCTTGCGGCAACGCTGAGTGCCGCAATGCCTATGCAGATTGTGCCAACCGCCCCAATGAACGGCTGGAAGCCCCTTGCAGCCCAGCGGTTTCGACTCATTTCTATCCCCCGCCCGGACGCTAGCGGAGAAGGAGCGGCGGTGGGAGCACGAAGCGCGCTAATAGGCTGCCCTTGTGGGAGAAATGCCCAGGATTTTTCAGTTTTCGTAAGTGCCACGTAACGGCGCAAAGTGACGAGCCGCTTGAGAGCTCGAGGCGCCACGCCCGGCGGAAAGGGGCGTTTCGTCAATCGCAACGACATAGCGAACAAGAAAGGACGGCGTACCTATGGGCACGACCGAAGTCGAACTTTTGGATGATGCAATTGCCGGGACCGAGAGCGAAATTCTTGGCTCAGTAATGGACCATGCCCCCCCATCTCGCGGCGATCTCGATCATTCGCCTGAAGCGATCAGCGAGGGAGCGGAGCTATCGATAGCTCAGAACGAGCCTGCCGAAGCTTCCCACCGTGATGCAAAAGCTCGGGGTGCGGAGGGCGCTGAGGCGCGCGTTGACCAGCCTGCTCCCCATCACCGGGTGCCGGTTGCGGAACTGCAATCTGAACGCCAAAAGCGTCAGGCTGCGGAAGCCGAGCGGGATGCCGCCCAGGTGCAGCTCTCAGAGCTCGCCCGACGACTTGATGTCATTGACCAGCAGCGGCGGAGTGCCGCCCAGCAGGCAAGTACGCAGCCCCAAGACCTGCTTGCAGATCCAAATCGGTTTGTTTCGGAACTGATGGGCGGGCTCAATCAAAAGCTCTCGGAAGTGAAGCTTGAGACCAGCCTTCAGATCGCCGCGGCCAATCATCGGGATACATTCTCCAAAGCGTATGAGGCGATGTTGTCCGCGGGTCACTCTGGCGACAGGGGGACGGTTCACCGGATTCTCGCGGCCACCAATCCCGGCGAAGCTTTGGTGCGGTGGTATCGTGAACGTGAAACGCTTCGTGAGATCGGCACAGATCCTCAGGCCTGGTTCGAGCAGAAGCTTGAAGCGCGCCTCAATGATCCGCAGTTTCTTGCCCAAGCCATGCAACGTGCCCGCGGACAGGCGATGGGCGGTGCAGGCGGTCGTCCTAACACAATGACCCGAATGCCGCCCTCGCTCAATCGGGCGACCGGCTCAGGTTCTCAAACGGCCGATCCCAATCTGTTTGACGGATCGGAACACGCAACATTTTCATATGCATTCGGCCGGTAATTCAAGCGTGATTGATTGGTCTTATTACCGCTCCAGCCGGCCACAACAAAGAAGGATCTTGGCCAATGGCCGTGACGACAACACAAGTTAATAACAAGCTGATTGTTTTCCGAAAGGAGATCTCGCGCGAATATATCAGGCAGAATTTGTTCAGTCCTTATGTCGGCACTGAGCTGACTTCAATTATTCGTGTGATCCAAGATCTGAAGAAAGGGGGCGAGCAGATCAATATTCCACTTGTTGCTCGCCTGAAAGGCCAGGCCGTTTCCACCGGAACGATGGTCGGCAATGAAGAAGCCGTCGACAATTATGGCTTCCGCGCCTTCATTGATTGGGCACGCAACTCGGTCAAGGTCAACAATGCCGAGGAGCATAAAAGTTCAATAGATATTTTCAGTGAGGTACGGCCGCTGCTTGAAGATTGGGGCAAGGAGCTGCAGCGGGATGAGATTATCGATGCATTCAATGCCATCCCGTCGGAGGCTGCACCGGCCAATCTCGGCTCGGTCAATGGGCAGCGGGTCAATGGTATTTTGATGGATGCGGCTTCGTCCGCACAACGTAATGCCTGGTTGACGGCAAATGCCGACCATGTGCTGTTTGGCGGCTCGCAAGGCAATCTGGTGGGCGGGAATTTTGCTTCTTCGCTCGCCAATGTTTCGGCCGCAATGACGCTTTCGGCTGCGGCGTTGACCAAGATGAAGCGCCTTGCCAAAAAGGCAAGCCCGCGCATCCGACCGTTCAAACTTAAGAACGGGCGGGAATATTTTGTGCTGTTTGCAGGAGCTAACGCCTTCCGCGATTTGCAGAACGATTCAACAATCATCAATGCGAATACGCAGGCGCGGGCGCGCGAGGGCGACGGTTTCGACAAGAACCCCTTATTCCAGGACGGTGATCTTCTCTACAACGGAATCATCATCCGTGAGATCCCCGAAATGGATACGCGGCTGCCGGCGATCTATCAGACGGCGGGAGCATCCGGCATTCAGGTGGCGCCTGTGTGGCTTGCGGGCCAAAGCGCGATGGCCTGGTGCTGGGGGCGCATGCCGACCCCGACATTTCTTAAAGAGGACGATTACCAGTTCTTCCGTGGCGCCGGCGTCAAGATGGCCTACGGCCTTGCCAAGATCGCCAAAAAGGATGCCAGTGGCAATCTGAAGGATTGGGGTGTTTTCACCGGGTTCTTTGCTTCGCAGCCGGATAGTTGATCGCCTGATTACCGCCAAGATGAAGTGCGTGGGTCCCTAGACGGTCACAGCTTCTTCTCGTGATTTTTAACCGTGAGGCCTCCGCGATCACCGATCTCGGAGAGCCTCACGGCTGGGCGGCGCAATTTCTCATACAACTAACGTCAAACTTTGAAGGAACACGATCATGGGACTTATTTCTCCCAGCATTCCTGCGCGTCTGTTACCAACCCAGCAGACTCATTATTTGCGAAAATCAGTTGCATTCAACACGCCTGGTGTCGGTGCATCCGATACGGTCAAAATCGGGCGGCTTCCGGCCGGTGCGTTCATTTCCGGCGTATGGGCGCGTATTGAGACGCCATTTAATGCGGGTACGACCAATGTGCTGACTGTTGGAACAAGCGCCGGTGGTGATGCGGATATCATCAACGGTGCGGCCGATCTCAATGCAGGATCGGCTGGGACCACTTCCGTCACGCGTGGACTCGGCCTGCCAATCGCCAACGACACTGATATCTTTGTCAAATTCACGCAGACTGGGACGCCTGCAACAGCAGGCGCGGCGACGATCGTGATTTCTTATGCGGCGAATAATGATGGGTGAGCCGGCCATTATGTATCACTAAAAATTTTTCAACTAACAACCAGACGCTGGCAATTGTTTCTGCTTCCGGCGTGATTAGTCGAAGAGGCTCATCACATGACTGCAATCATTTCTAATCCAGTTGATACTCGCGGGGGTGTCGACAATGAACCTGATTTTGGAGCGATGGCGCGAAACCTACTCGGGCTTGGTGCCAGTAACAGCGACAACAAAAACTCTCTAGATATCGGACCAATGAGTGGTCGCCCCATAAATTCTGCGATCTGTGAAGCTCAGTATGATCGAGATTCGGCTCGTTGCAGAATGACAGGTTTACGCGCTTGCTGGGCACAAGCGGCGGCTCGCTATTCAGCTTGTTTGCATGGCGATCCAATTCCCCCGCTCATTTTCGGTTCTGCGACCGACGCATCGTCGAAGGAGCCGGGTTAAAGCCTGCGAAGCATAATTGACTTGACTTGCGTTCTTCTTTTGTTCTAAGTAATGTGTGCTTTGTGCATCAGGGATTTGGAATTCTGCCGGGCCTTTTCATGTCACATGCCGTAGCCAAAACAATCATTGATCTTGTTCTCAGGCACGTAGCTGAACAGACCGACATTTTAATGGACCTGCATAACGGCTGCACTGATGAGGAATATAAAATCT
>DATAIA010000584.1:0-7508 GCA_036262895.1 Xanthobacteraceae bacterium | reverse complement strand
GTTGTGCCCATGGCCGTGACGGCGCCACGCGGGGCCACAAGGGTTATGCTATCGCCCGCACGGATTGAAAGCTGATCGGCAAGCCGCCGGCCGATGATCACACTCTGCGAGTCGTCAAACCCCTCAAGCGTGCCTTGTTTGATATTGCTGGCAATCGAACCGAGCTTGGTAAGATCCTGACCACGAATGCCACGCACCAGAACGCCGGTCGCGCTGTAAGGGGACGACGCAAGCGCCTGCCCTTCGACAATGGGAGCCGCCAGCTTGACGCCGTCCACCATCGAAATACGAGCGGCAACCTCCGCCCAATCGTTAAGCGGCGATTCAAGGGGCTGGATCAGCAAGTGCCCATTGAGCCCAAGGATTTTATCGAGCAGTTCTTTGCGGAAGCCGTTCATCACGGCCATGACAATGATCAGGGTCGCCACACCCAGAAGAATGCCGAGGAATGAGAACCCGGCGATGACCGAGATAAAACCTTCCTTGCGCCGCGCCCGCAGGTAACGCAACGACAACATCCATTCGAACGGTGCGAATGGCCTAGTTCCGGTCGGTTCACTCATGGATACATCCCGCCTCCGGGATTTGACCCGATTCCACCCGTAGCAAGCCAGCACCAAAGCCGCGGCGCGATGCGTAACGAACAGGTTTCGCGCTTTCTTCGTCCCACCCCCGCTTGCGGGGGAGAGGCTTGGGTGGGGGCGTACTACCCCAGCGCCGCTGAACTGGCTACTACCCGTGCAATAGCCTCAGCCGGTGTTACGACGTCGCGAGATCCGTCGGCACGACGCTTGAGCTCGACCTTACCTTCGGCAAGTCCCTTCGGGCCGATTAGAATTTGCCAGGGCACACCGATCAGGTCAGCGGTTGCGAATTTGGATCCTGGCCGCTCATCAAGATCGTGATAGAGCACATCGACGCCTTTTTTGCTCAACTCTCGATAGAAGCTCTCGGAAACCGTGTCGGTCGTTGCGTCGCCTTGCTTGAGGTTGAGAAGCACCACCTGGAACGGCGCGACCGCTTCAGGCCACTTGATCCCGGCATCGTCATGGAATGCCTCGATGATTGCCGCGACAAGCCGCGTAGGACCGATCCCGTAGGAGCCTCCATGAACGACATGCTCGGCCCCATCCGGTCCGGTCACCACCGCCTTCATCGGTTCGGAATATTTTGTACCGAAGTAAAAAATGTGCCCGACCTCAATGCCGCGCGCGGACACCTGCTTGTCCGACGGCAATGCGCTGAACGCCGCAGCATCATGCTTTTCTGATGTGGCGGCATAGAGCGACGTCCATTTTTCGAAGATGTTTTGCAGTTTTTCCGGATCGTCGAAATCGACTTTCTCGTCGGGGACCTGGAAATTCAAATAATCGCGATGGCAAAAGACCTCGCTTTCACCAGTCGATGCGAGAATGATGAATTCGTGACTGAGATTACCGCCGATCGGGCCCGTGTCGGCTACCATCGGAATGGCTTTGAGACCCATGCGCGCAAAGGTGCGCAAATAGGCGACGAACATTCTGTTGTAGGAGTCCCGAGCGCCTTCCTGATCGAGATCGAAGGAATAAGCATCCTTCATCAGAAATTCGCGCGAGCGCATGGTGCCGAAGCGAGGCCGGATTTCGTCGCGGAACTTCCATTGCAGATGATAGAGATTGAGCGGCAGATCTTTATAAGATCGAACATAGCTGCGGAAAATTTCAGTGATCATTTCTTCGTTGGTCGGACCAAACAACATCTCCCGTTGGTGCCGGTCCTTGATGCGCAGCATCTCCTTGCCGTAATCCTCATAGCGTCCGCTTTCGCGCCACAGGTCGGCGGATTGGATGGTCGGCATCAAGAGTTCAACGGCCCCTGCCCGGTTCTGCTCCTCACGGATGATGTTGCAGACCTTTTGGAGCACCCGCAGGCCGAGCGGCAGGAACGCGTAAATTCCAGCCGCTTCCTGCCGCACCATTCCGGCGCGCAGCATCAGTCGATGCGAGACGATCTCAGCCTCTTTGGGGACTTCGCGCAGGGTAGGCAGGAAGTAGCGGGACAGGCGCATCGGGCAAACTCACCATTCGGGGGTATGGGCGACCCCAAAGGATCAGCCCCAGGGACCGCCGGTTTGTCCCCATTTTCCAGCTTCCCGCAGAGTTTACCACCCTAGAATCGGGGGCCGGACGGCCTTTTCCGGAGTGAAACCGGATCACGGGCGAAAACACAAGGGCTTTCAAGGCCTTCGATTAAAGATGAGGGGGGCTGCGGGGGTGTTACGGCTTCAGGCTATCGGCCTGTGCTGGTCATTCCGGGTATTAAACCTGCCTCTTTTGTAACAACCGTTGCATAGGTCTTGATCAAATGTATGAAGATCGGTTAGCGTGCACGCTGCATGGTCTGCACGTGGCCATAGAGCCATGACTGGCCATGCAGTCCAAGTCTTGGGAGGACACACCCCAAGCGCGCGATTCTACGCTGCCGCCGGATGGATAAAATCCAATAAATTCCGGATTAGAGGGTGTTGATAAAGACATCGAGCAGGGCCCGGTCCCTGCTCTATTTTTTTGAACCAAGCGCCCTTTTTTTGCGTCAACATTACGGCTCGAGCGACGCGGTATAGGCGGCTAGCGCAATCATGTCTTCGATGCTGAGACTTTCAACAGCCGGTTTCATAAGTTCGCTATTGGCGCCGTTTCGCGCACCTGATCTGAAATCGTAAAGTTGCCGGACCATGTATGTGGGAGAGCGAGCCGCAAGCCCGGGTGCCAACGTAGTCCCTTTGAGGTCAGCACCGTGACAGGCGGCGCACCGGACACGGAGATCACTGCTTGCCGCTAATGCCTGCCCTTTCTGAATGCTGCCGGCCGGAACGTAGGCGATGAAACGCGCGTGCGAGTCCCGGCTGATAAAGTGTTCGACGTTTTCCGGAATCTCAATGATACGCTGACCGATGGGTTCCCTTTCGCCGCCGCCCATCGGGGCCAAGAACAAGTCCCTGACCTGTGTCTTTGGGACGGTGTCGGTTTCTACGACCGCAATGCTCGATCTCGGTTTGATTGACGCAAAATAGTCAGCCGCCTCTTTGAGCTCTTGATCAGTGATTGCTTTGGATGCCTTGATCATCAGGTCGGTGGCTACGCGAGGCACCGAATTGGAACGCAAGCCCGTCTTGAACTCCACTGTTTGCTGTATGATGTATTCTGCGGATAGGCCAAACAGGCTGGCATTCTCGGGGCCGCCCGGTCCGTCCGCTCGGTGACAGACACCACACGCGAATACATCAGGCTTTCTTCCTGTTGCCACAATGTCCGGCATTGGCGGATGCTCTTCAGGATGCCAGTCGCGCGCGGCAAACAGATCACGCACCTGCGTGAGTGTAAAACCCGCAGCGCTATCCGGGACGCGCCTGATTGTCCCATCATCGGGTGTGCGTTGAAAATTTGGTGGGTTTATCGGATAAGCCCATGCTGGCGGGCCGTTTTGATTTTGTGCAGGCGCCCCCACTGCGGCAAGCGATGCCAGCGTAAGCACCGAAAGAGCCGTAGAGACCCTCATAGCT
This sequence comes from Xanthobacteraceae bacterium, assembly GCA_036262895.1. Classification (GTDB taxonomy): domain Bacteria; phylum Pseudomonadota; class Alphaproteobacteria; order Rhizobiales; family Xanthobacteraceae; genus AP-16. The sequence goes on along the minus strand of DATAIA010000584.1, from coordinate 3,967 downwards.
TAAGCCCCGGCGCTAGAGCGCGAAGGAGAAAGGTTCAATCGCCATCGCGCTCTATTATTTAGTTTGAGCTTTAGATCTGGTGTCAGCATCAGCGCCGGCCTGATTGACCGGCGCTGATTTCGCCCGACCAACACTTTCACTTCACGGACACACGTCCCAGAAGCCTTGGGTTCGGCTCTCGTCGGTGTAGTACCAGCACATATTGTCCGCAGGTGGAGGACCGGCCCACGCGGATGCCGCTGTGGCGGTCACAAACCCAAGCGCGGCGCCTGCAGCAACTGCTCCACCAGCGCCCCACCAATAATTGGACGGACGCGTCCAGTTACCGGCACGGATGTTTTGGTTGACGTTGGTGTTTCGATTGACGTTACGATTTGCGTTGGTGTTGCGATTTGCATTCGCATTACGGTTTCCGCCTTTGTTGGCGCTGGCGCTACGGTTTCCACCTTTGTTTGCTTTATTTGCGCCCGCACTTCGATTTCCGGCTTTGTTCGCGCTACGCTGCGCGTTGCCGGTGCGGTTACTCGCTGATCGAGACTGACCGCTCCTCGCATTCGCGCTCCTTGCACCTCCGGCACGATTGGCAGTTCGCGCACCGCCATGCATTCCGGCAGTCCGCATCCCGCCGCCGCCACGTGCGGCCATTCCGCCTCCGCGGCCCCCTCCACCGCGCATGCCTCCCCCACCGCCGCCGCGACCACCACCGCGGGTCAGATCGATACCGGTATCGTGAAATGAAATGCCGGAATGAGTCGTGCTTGCGAGATTGGCTTTTGCAACTACCGGCGCGCCTGCAAGCAGCGCCAACCCCAGCAGGCTTGGGCCCAGTACAGTTAGTTTCATAGGAAGCTCCCGTCTCTGACGTGGCTGCTCCCCCTACCCAAGCCTCCCTAACTGCCTGCTCTACCCGCCCGCCACACGTATGCATTTGGATCACCTCGGAAATTCCGACGCGGTCCAAGTCTCAAACTTGCCAAACATGATAGGCAGCGCCTATCTGGCAAACTTCACAGTGGGTATTCGGGGGGTATAGCGTTTCAGAAAAAGAACTTCGCTTCGCAAGCCTTACTTTAGCAATCCAAATAAAGTCGCAAGATCATTGATGCTAATCAGATGCTGAGTATAAACGACATAGAAGGCAGAAAATACAAACGACGCGACAATCGTTGTCCAGACCAATTTCAGTTTCAGGCCCGGAATAGCCGGAGCCCCCGGATCGGTACCGGGAGCAACATCGCCTGTTTCAGCTTGAGAGCGGATGCCCCAAGGGAGAACCGCGAACAGAACCGTCCACCAGATGATGAAATAGATGGCAAGCGACGTTGAGAAAGCCATGCGATCTATGCCTGTTCGATTTCAATCAGCGTTCCGCAAAAATCTTTCGGGTGCAGAAACAAAACCGGCTTGCCGTGGGCGCCGATCTTCGGCTCGTCGCTACCGAGCACGCGTGCGCCTTGTGATTTTAATTGATCGCGCGCTGCGATGATATCGTCCACCTCAAAGCACATGTGATGCACACCGCCATCCGGATTGCGCTCGAGAAACTTTGCAATGGGGGAGTTCTCTCCGAGCGGTTCCAGAAGTTCGACTTTGGTATTGGGCAAGGTGATGAAAACCGTGGTGACGCCATGATCGGGCTGCGGTGTCGGATCTGAGACCGACGCCCCCAATGTTTCCCGATAAATTTTCGCGGCGCTCGCAATATCGCGCACCGCGATTGCCACATGGTTCAGCCGTCCAATCATGAGCCTGTTACTCGTTCAGCGCGTTCCTGCCGTTCTCTTATACCGTCAAAACATGCACATGGCACATCGGCTTCTTGGCCCAGCTTCCGGCAATGGCCGCACGCACGGCACGCCGGACCGCCTCGGCAACCGTATCGGGATCGCGCCGCTTGGCCCGCGGCAATGACTCGATTGTTCCAATCACAGCGTCATAGGCGATATCGATCATCGGCTCGTTGTCGGCGGCCGTTTCGGGAATACCCGTCAATTCGATATCCGGATCGTCGGCCAGTTCGCCTTTGTCGGTAATGGCAAGAGCAACTGAAACGATGCCGACAAATCCAAGCCGTCGGCGGTCCGGGACTGTGCGCCCCTCTGCTGCGACCAGCAGCTTACCATCCTTGTAGATCCGGCCCGTCGGCACCTCGTCAATAATGCCGGGAGCGCCCGGCGCGAGACGAATAACATCGCCGTTCTCGCACGTCATGACCTGCGGAACCTGGAGCTTGCGGGCAAGTTCGGCGTGTTCGTGCAGGTGTAACGCCTCACCATGAACCGGTATGGCAATCTGCGGCCTAACCCACCGATACATGTCTTCAAGTTCGGCGCGCCGCGGGTGGCCGGAGACGTGAACGAGATGCGTGCGATCGGTGATGATTTCGATACCCTGGCGCACGAGGCCATTAACGATGCGGCCGACCGCCTTCTCATTGCCGGGAATGGTGCGGGACGAGAAAATCACACGATCGCCTTTTGAGAGTGTGACCTCCGGATGTTGATCTTCTGATATCCGGGCTAACGCGGCGCGCGGCTCACCCTGGCTTCCAGTGCACAGCGCCAGCACTTTGTCCGACGGAAGGTGTCCGTAAACATCAACACTGCGAAACTCGCCGATACCTTTGAGATAACCGGTTTCACGCGCGACCTGGACGGCTCGTTCCATGGCACGCCCGACGATGACGACTTCGCGCCCCACGGCAGCGGCAGCCACTGCAGCCGAGTGAATGCGCGCGATGTTCGATGCAAAGGTCGTGACCGCAACGCGCCCCGGTGCCGACTTGATCAGCTCCATGAGGCTCTTTGCAACGTCCGCTTCTGACGGGGATCTTCCCTCACGCACTGCATTGGTGGAATCGCCAATCAAGGCCAGCACGCCTTCATCGCCCACCGCCCGCAGTTTGGCCTCATCGGTCGGCAAACCGAGCACAGGAGTGGGGTCGATTTTCCAATCGCCGGTATGCAGCACAGTTCCTAAACCCGTGCGGATGATCAGCGCGTTGGCTTCAGGAATCGAGTGAGCAACAGAAACGAGTTCGACATCGAATGGCCCGACTTTGAATCGCGCACCAACCGGCACGACATTGATGGGAATCTCGGGCGCGTTGGGTTCTGCAAGCCGCTTGGCGACAAAAAGCGCAGCCGTAAACGGAGTCGCATAGATCGGCACGCGAAGCTGCGGCCACAAATCAATGATCGCGCCAAAATGATCTTCGTGCGCGTGGGTGAGCACAATTCCCGCGAGGTTCTTGCGTTCCTCGGCGAGGAACCGGATGTCCGGCATGACAAGGTCGATGCCCGGCAGATCCTCGCCGGCAAAAGAAACGCCAAGATCGACTGCAAGCCAGGTCCGCTTCCGCTCATGACCAATGCCGTAGATCGAAAGGTTCATTCCGATCTCGCCAACACCGCCAAGCGGTGCGAACACAAATTCGCCGGCTGCCCCGTTCATCCCTCGCGGCTCCCCTTTGCAGAACCGGACTGTTTCATTGAAGCAATGGGAAATACGTCCCCCGCCGCAACAAGCTGAATTTGGCCATCGGCCACCCTCAGCACCAACCGTCCGTCTTCGTCGACCGTTTCAAATTTTCCTTCGCTCATGCCCTCCATGAGCGCAACTTTGATGGGTTCGCCTATACCGGCGGCGCGCGCAAGCCATGCAGCGCGAATACCCGCAAAGCCATTGCCGCGATCCCATTCATCAAGCCGCGTCACCATGGTGCGCGACAGCACCGAAAACAGATGTTCGGGCATAACCAGCGCACCGGCCTCTGCCAGATCAGTTGCAGGATAGGTGGTGTCGGTTGGATGATGGGCGCAGTTAACGCCGATCCCGATCACCACGGCGAGATCATTGCCGCCCGCGACGCCGGCAGAAATCTCGCCTTCCATCAATATGCCGGCGAGCTTTGCTCCATCGCAGATCAAATCGTTCGGCCATTTGAGTTTGAGACGCGGACCAAGTG
>DATAIA010000583.1:0-1610 GCA_036262895.1 Xanthobacteraceae bacterium | reverse complement strand
ACTGATGGCGAGCTTGCCTGACTTTCCCGACAGCGATGACCGCGTGGTGAAATTCAGCCCGCGCCCGGCAAAGCCGGTGCCTGTTCCCGCCCCGCAATCCCCCGCACCGGAACCGATCGACTATCGCCAGCGGATGTGGGCGAATCTGGCTGCCACCGCATTGGCCGTCGTTCTGATCGCAGTCGGCGTCTGGCTCGTCACCAGCCTTAATCACATGCGTCAGACGCAGGATTGCATCATGATGGGCCTGCGCAACTGTGGAGAAATCGCCACCGCGCCCCATAGTTGAGGCCGAAAACACCCACCCAAGGGGTGCCTCGCCGCCATTGAACTCATCGCCCTGCTCCGTTATACGAGCAATCTGCTTCGGATGCGCCGGCGGGGTTGCGGCGACCGGTCCGCTCCTCTCTCGCGCCATCCGGCGTTTACCGAGAATAATCAAAGGCTTAGTGAATGTCCACCACGTTCGATCAGGTCGCCACGATCATTGCCGAAACCTGCGATATTCCGCGCGACACCATCACGCCGGAAAGCCACGCAATCGATGATCTCGGCATCGACAGCCTCGACTTCCTCGATATTGCTTTCGCCATCGACAAGGCCTTTGGCATCAAGCTGCCGCTGGAAAAGTGGACGCAGGAAGTCAACGACGGCAAGGCGACGACGGAACAGTATTTCGTCCTGAAGAACCTCAGCGCGCGCATCGACGAGTTGGTCGCCGCCAAGGGCGCCTGACGCGCACGCCCATGCGCCTCGAATATTTCCAGATGGTCGATCGCATCGCTGATCTTGATATCGGCGAGCGCCGTATCACCGTCTCGGCGCAGGTACCGCAACAGAGCACGATCTTCGAGGGCCACTTCCCCGGCTATCCGCTGATGCCGGGCGTGCTGCTGATCGAAACCATGGCACAGACTTCGGGCTGGCTGCTGATCGCGCTGTTGAAGTTCGAACGCATGCCGTTCCTCGCCTCCGTCAAGGAAGCCAAGATGCGCGACTTCATCAAGCCGGGCGAACCGCTCACCGTGGATGCCCACGTCGTTCACGATGGCTCTGGATTCGCTGTCACCGACGCCAAGATCAGCGTCAATGGCAAGGTGAAGTGCAACGCGACCCTCACCTTCCGCCACACTCCGTTTCCCAACGCGGATCTGCGCGGCCATATGCAACAGATGGCGCAACAGATCGGCTTCCCTACGCAGGCCATGTCATGAGCAACACGTCTTCGACCCGCGAGGTCTGGATTACCGGCATCGGTCTTGCTTCGTCATTGGGCGAAGGCCTCGATCAGCACTGGGAGGCGCTTGAGGCGCGCCGCGTCAATATCGACGAGACGACCTATGCGCCCTATCCAGTGCATCCGATCGTCAAGCTGAACTACGACGCGCAGATTCCGAAGAAGGGCGACCAGCGCCAGATGGAAGCCTGGCAGCGGATCGGCACCTATGCCGCCGGCCTCGCGCTCGACAGCGCGGGCTTGAAGGGCAACACCGATATTCTCTCGCGCATGGACATGATCGTCGCCGCGGGCGGCGGTGAGCGCGACCTCGCCGTCGATTCCGCCGTGCTCAACGATCAGGCGCAGGGCAACGCCGCACCCGGCATGCTGA
>DATAIA010000582.1:0-22784 GCA_036262895.1 Xanthobacteraceae bacterium | reverse complement strand
TGTGCTTTCCGATCCGTCCTTGCGCGACTGGGAGGGTTTTGGCCTTGCAGTCCAGGCCTATCAAAAGCGGGCGCTCGATGTAATCGATTGGGTAGTTGATGCTGCGAGCGTACATCATCGACGCATTGCCGTGCGCCTCGTCAAGGGCGCTTATTGGGATACTGAGATCAAACGCGCCCAGGAGCGCGGCCTGCCGGATTATCCGGTCTTCAGCCGCAAAGCGATGACCGATCTCTCCTACATGGCGTGCGCGCGCAAATTGATCGCGGCACGGAATCGGATTTATCCGCAATTTGCCACCCACAATGCTCTCACCGTTGCCGGGGTCATCGAGGATGCTGGTGGGCTTGAGGGATACGAATTCCAGCGTCTCCATGGCATGGGCGAGGCGCTGTATGCCGAATTGTTGGCGTCGATGCCGGACGCGGCCTGCCGTGTCTATGCTCCGGTGGGCAGCCATAAGGATCTGCTTGCATATCTCGTCCGGCGCCTTCTGGAGAATGGCGCCAACTCATCCTTCGTCTCGATCGCGGCTGATCCGAAAATCCCGATCGCTGAAATTCTTAGACGGCCGCAGACCTTGATCGGCGATCCCGTCCATGCGCGCCATCCGCACATTCCGCTGCCGCGCGCGATTTACGGTGCGGATCGGCCGAATTCCGTGGGTGTCGAGCTTGGTGACCGCACGAGCCTCTCGATGCTGTTGAACGAAGTGGGGGCCGATCCCAGCAAGGTTGCGCTTGCGGCGCCTCTGATCAATGGCCTAGTGCTCGATGGCGCATCCGTAAGCGTGATTTCGCCGATTGACGGCAGCTTGGTTGGATCGGTGATATGGGGCGATGCCGATTCTGTCGCCGCTGCAATGAGCGCGGCGAGCGAAGGATTTCGCTCATGGTCGGCCATGTCCGTCGAAGCGCGCGCTGCCACGCTTGCCCGCGCCGGGGATTTGATTGAGAGCAATCGCGGTCGTTTGATTGCGCTGCTTCAGCGCGAGGGCGGCAAGACGCTTGACGATGGGTTAGCGGAAGTCCGCGAGGCGACTGATTTTTGCCGTTACTATGCTGCGCAAGCGCGCCGGACACTCCTGCCCGAGGCGATGCCGGGGCCGACCGGCGAGACCAATATGCTGCACTATCGCGGGCGCGGCGTCTTTGTTTGCATCAGCCCTTGGAATTTTCCACTCGCCATCTTTGTCGGTCAGATTGCGGCGGCGCTCGTTGCCGGCAATACCGTTGTTGCAAAGCCTGCGGAGCAAACGCCGCTGATCGCAGCCGAAGCGGTGCGGCTGTTGTTTGAAGCCGGCGTGCCTGCAAATGCGCTGCAGCTTATTCCGGGCGATGGCCGGGTCGGCGCGCTGCTTGTTGAAGATCCTCGCGCGGCAGGCGTCGCCTTCACCGGCTCGACCGCTGTTGCTGCAGAGATCAATCGAAGGCTTGCGTCAAAAGATAGCGCGATTGTGCCGTTTATCGCCGAGACTGGCGGGATCAACGCAATGATCGTTGATGCGACGGCGCTTCCCGAACAGGTGACGGACGATGTCATCAGTTCGGCATTTCGCTCCGCCGGGCAGCGTTGTTCGGCCCTGCGGTTGCTCTGCATCCAGGAGGATGTTGCCGATCCTGTTCTCGACATGATCAAGGGAGCCGCCGCCGAGCTGCGCCTGGGCGATCCGCGCGATCCATCGACACATATCGGGCCCGTGATCGATCGCGAGGCCAAGGAACGGCTGGACAATTGGATTGCCGAGATGAAGCGTCAGGGCCGCCTGCTGTTTGGCGGCGGGCATTGCGAGGGCTTAAGTGGGACGTATGTATCGCCTGCCATCGTTGAACTCGACCGCGCGGCCGATCTTGGGCAAGAGGTGTTTGGTCCGGTGCTTCACGTGGTGCGCTGGCGCTCGGCAGAGCTTGAGGAGCTGCTCGATGAGATCGCGGTATCGGGTTTCGGTCTCACGCTGGGTATCCATTCGCGGATCGACAGCACAGTCGAGCAGGTCGTCCAACGGCTCGTTTGCGGAAATGTTTATGTCAATCGCAACATGATCGGCGCTGTTGTCGGTACGCAGCCCTTCGGCGGTAATGGCCGTTCGGGCACAGGGCCGAAAGCCGGCGGTCCCAACTATCTGCGCCGCTTTGCAGTCGAGCAGGTTGTTACGATCAACACCGCGGCCGCGGGCGGGAATGCCAGCCTGCTTGCGGAGGGCGGGTGAGGGCATTCTAATTGGAATGCCGCGTTTATAACAAAGTCATTACAGCAATCATCCCGAAGAGCCCGCTGATTTATCTGGTTGAAATTAACGCGTTAGCCACTTTGATGAGCTAACATTGGTCTCATGGGCGATCCGATTGAACGTCTTTATGAAGCCGTACTGGCCGCGCGCGACGCCGATCCTGCGTCATCGCGAACCGCGCGGCTTTTGCAGGCGGGACGTTCGAAAATGGCGAGGAAAGTTGCGGAAGAAGCGGTCGAGGTGGTGATCGATGCCATGCACGACAGCCGGGAGGGCATGGTGCGCGAGAGCGCGGACCTGCTCTACAACCTTGTTGTGCTTTGGGCGGCCTGCGGCATTCGTGTTGAGGACGTCTGGAACGAGATGGAGCGGCGGGAACACCTGCTTGGCATTGCCGAAAAACTGCCAAAGGAGTCGCCGGTCAATGATTTGCAGCATAAGCTGGTAGAATTCGAAGAACGTCGCCGTCATAAGCGCCGTCGCGGCTGACCGTTCGGTTCGCTCCCGCGAACTCTAGAGCGCGATGAAGTAAGATTGAATCACGATCGCGCTCTATCCTTTTGTTTGAGCATGATCCCCCGGCTGCCCGAGGGCAAGCTTTTCGGAAAACCGGTTTCCACTTTTCCGGATCATGCTCTAAAGTTCAATGGACAAGCACGCCAGAGGCCGTTAAGCAGACCCACTATGCTACGTCGCCTCTACGATTGGTGCATCTCGGTCGCCGGAAAGCCGCACGCCACCTGGATCATGGGGGCGATGTCGTTTGCGGAAAGCTCATTCTTTCCCATACCGCCGGACACGATGCTGATTCCGATGTCGCTGTCGCGACCGGATAAGGCTTGGTTCTATGCCACCGTGTGCACGCTGACGTCAGTTGCCGGCGGCGTGTTCGGCTATTTTATCGGCGCTGTCCTTTACGATTCAATTGGCCACTGGGTCATCGATCTTTATGGATACGGCTCCAAGGTCGAAGCATTCCGCGAGGCCTACGCGCAGTGGGGTACGGTCATCATCCTGCTCAAGGGTGTGACCCCGATCCCCTATAAGATTGTCACGATCACATCCGGATTTGCCGGCTACAGCCTTCTTGCGTTCATCGTGTGTTCGCTGATATCGCGCGGCATGCGGTTCTATATCGCCGCCTTCCTGCTCAATCGCTATGGTCCGCAGGCGCGCACCGCTATCGAAAAACGGCTTGGCTTCTGGGTCAGTGTCAGCGTCGGTGTGCTGGCGCTGGGCATTGTCGGCGCATTCTATATTTTCTGATTTCGTTGATGAAAGTGGCATTCCTCTGGAAAACCCGCCACCATTTTGCCTAATCTGGGTGAGCATCCATTCCCGGACCGGGTTTGGAGAAATGTCCGGGGGACAGGCATTCGCATGGCTTCCATAAATGATTGCTTGGCACGAGTGCGCAAAAGCCGGTGGCGATTGCTGATGATTGTAGGTCTTGTGTTCGCCGGCAGTCATTTCTGCTTGGCGCAGGAGGCCGGAAGCGAGCCGTCACCAGGTATATTAAAGCGCGCTGCTGAGCCTGGTTTGTTCGGGGCCATCGGGCAATGGATCGATCATTCGATCGCAGGAATGGCATCGGGCATCAACAACGCTCGCACCTCGTTCGGCGAGTTTGGCGGACGTGCGCACAATGCCGCGAGCAAAGCGGCATCGGCCGTTGCCGCCCTCCCCAAGACGGCTGTCGTTTCCGGTCGTGCGGTATGTGCTCTGGCGCCCAATGGCGAACCGGATTGTCAGGCGGCAACCGACGTGCTGTGCCGGTCCAAAGGTTTCCAAACCGGCCGCTCGCTCGAATTTGAATCCGCGCAGAAATGCCCCGCGCGGGTCTGGATTTCCGGACGCCTGCCGGAGGCCAATGAGTGCACGACCGAATCTTTTGTAACCCGCGCGATCTGCCGCTAATGTTCGTTGCTGGTTCTAAACGCCCATTGCGCGCCACCATGCGTCCACGTCCTTACGAATTTGGTCGCGCGCCTGGCCGTATCGATTCCGGATTTTTCCTTCAAGCTTCTCGCGGCTGCCGCTGATTTCTTCCAAATCATCGTCTGTCAGCCGACCCCATTTCTCCTTGACCTTGCCCCGAAGCTGCTTCCAGTTGGCTTCCATTTGATCCCAGCTCATGGCCGATTGCATGCTGCCCAGCGCTGTGCGAACCGTTTCTGATGTGTTGCTCGTCATTTTTTGGCCGAGATCCAAAGTCTGTTCAGTAAATGCATGCATTTGCGCTTCCATGAATTCGGTTTGCACCTGGATCATGTCTTTCATATTTCTCGCATGCATCAAGCGCTGGCCGAATTCCAGCGAATTTGCAACCGTGCTTGCCGCAAGGCCGATTGTCTTCTGCCGAACATCAGCTGCTTGTTGATCAAGGCTCGCAAGAGTTTTCTGTGTCGTCGAAATAAACTCGTCAAACGAGTCCTTGACGTGTTCGAAGCTCTGCTCGGCTATTTGACGCACTCCTAAAACATCAAAGGCTTGCATTCCGATTTCTTCGGGCTGTCGGCCCGAATTGGATTGTGAACTGGTCGAGTTCCTGGCCATTGCCATGGCAATCTCCTTTGTCGCGGTTCTTAAGAGAGGGTATTGGGGGAACGCCGGTTCGCCTCAATCCAAACGCTTGCGGAGTTTGGTCCGTGAATATCAATTTACGAAAACCGGAAGTCCCCACTTATCGCAATACAATCTCTTCGCGCTTGAGAAGTTCCGGTGCGAATTCAATTTGCGCATCAGGCGGCGTCTATTTGAATTTCGCCGTACCATGGTGCCGCAGATGGCCGCGCAACAAGCATTGCGAATTACTTGTCCACTTTCGCCTGGTGAACCTGCGGGGACAGATTTTCTCCATCCGGATTCATCGCCTGCTAACTAAGCAGGTCCTGCGGCTTTTCTTGCAATCTATGAGATAGGGGCCCCTGCCGCTCAGCCATTAGGAGGGAGATTAATGAAATCGCAGCCATAGGATTTAGGAGTGACTAACCAGCAAACTCAAAAGCATATGAAATTTACGATATGCAGGACGTTGTTTGATCGCTTTCAGACAAAAAAGGAGCTTTCCTCGCTAGATTGATCTCCGATCACGGAGCGCGAGGTAATGCCCCTGCCCAGTCTCGTTAACGATACTGAGGATGCGACGCTACTCAAGGACGGCAAGTCCGGCGGATGGCGAAGCCGTTTTCGAAATGCTCTGCCCGTTGCGATTGCACTTATCGTTGGCATAGGCCTTTCGATCTCCGCCTGGCGTGCAGTTTGGAATTGGGACGAACGTCTTGCTCAAGCCGAATTGAATGCGGTCGGCGAGGATCATGCGCTGGCGCTGCAAAACGGGTTCAATGAATATCTCGGCAAGGTCGCCGCGGTACGCGCATTATTTGATGCCAGCGACGATCCGGTCAGCCGTAACGAATTTACCGCTTTTGCCACCCGATTGCTGCACGACCAAGCATCGATCCTGCGTATCAACTGGGTTCCTCGCATCAGACAGTCGGAAAAAGAAAAGCACGAGGCTGCGGCAGCCCGGGAGGGTATGCCGTGGTATCGGATCAAGCAACTCCTGGTGGATCGCGTTCCCGATCCGATGTCGGCATCCTACGACCATTTCCCGATTTTTTATTCCACAACGCCCCCAAATCCAGGCGTATACGGATTAGACGTGGCAACGCAGCCGACGAGGCGACGAGCGCTTGAGCGCGCGCGTGACGGCGACATGATAACGACTTCCGCGAATGTGACGATTCGTGGAGCGAATAACTCCAGCTCCATCGGCTTTGTGGCGGTCATGCCTGTTTACCTGCGGGGGCAGCCGCATGTCACGATTGAAGATCGCCGCCACAACATCGCCGGGTTTGTCGCAGGTGTCTTTCAGTTTCCGGCGATGACCGAAGCCATTTTACAGACAACGACCGTGGCCCGCGGTGCGGACATTTATTTGTTCCCCGGCCTTACGGCAAGCGAAGAGCCTGTTTATGTGCATCCTTCCCGCTTGCGCAAAGCTCCGCTTAAATCCAAAAACCTCAACGAAATTCTTCAAAACCTTCATTGGTCTGGTGAGCTCAAGGTTGGCGATACGAGTTGGACCATCGTTGCAACGGCCGTTCCCGATGGGCCGCTCGCCGCAAGACACGACCGCGCCTGGATCGTTTTGGGCTCAGGACTGCTGATTACGCTTGGGCTGGTCGCCTATATCTGCGTCTCCGGCCGCTATGCGCGTCGTCTACTGATTGCCAATAAGCGAGTCTCAGAGCTTGCTCAAATGGATGAATTGACCGGCCTTGCCAATCGTCGGGCATTTTTTGAGCGTCTCACGGCAGTTTTTGTCGCGGCTCAGCGCGGAGCGCCACCGTTTGCCGTGCTTTACTTCGATCTCGATCATTTCAAGGACGTCAACGACACGCTTGGTCATCCTATCGGAGATCGCCTGCTGCGACGTGTCACCGAACGGTTGCAAGGAGTGCTGCGCAACGACGATTTGTTGGCGCGGTTTGGCGGTGACGAGTTTGCGGTTCTTCAAGGCAATGCAGGCGATGCCGCGACCGCAGGAGCGCTTGCAGCCAAGTTAAGCGAGGTGCTTGCTGCGCCTTATAAGATCGGCGGCAACGAGGTGCGGATCAGCGCCAGTATCGGCATTGCGTTTTATTCTTCCGATGTTTCTGGGCCGGAGGCAATGATGATCCAGGCCGATCTTGCGCTCTATCGGGCGAAAGAAGATGGCCGCAATTGTGTCCGTTTCCATAGCATCGACCTTGATGAGCAAGTCCGAGAGCGCGTGACGATTGCAGATGACCTTCGCTTGGCGATCGAGCGTGGTGAACTGATGCTGCATTATCAGCCGCAGGTCGAGGTCTCCTCCGGCCGGATTGTCGGTTTGGAGGCGCTCATCCGATGGCGGCATCCGACGCGCGGCATGATCTCGCCGGCATTGTTCATTCCAATCGCCGAGCGTACCGGCAATATCGTCGCGCTCGGAACTTGGGCATTCGACGAGGCGTGTCGCCAACTCAAAATATGGCAGGATCTCGGCATCGCACCGGATGTGCTTGCAGTCAATTTTTCGGCGTTGCAGTTCAAGAAGCCATACAATCTCGATTGTTGTTATGTTGCGGCCAGTCTTGCCAAATGGGGCGTATCGCCCATGCGAATTGAGATTGAGCTTACCGAAACGGCGCTGATGGAAGTGACTCAGCAGCATAATGGAATGCTGGAGCGGATGCGCGAAATGGGATTGAAAATAGCGATCGATGACTTTGGAACCGGCTATTCGTCGCTCAATTATCTCACGCTCTATCCGTTCAACCGGCTGAAGATTGCGCAAGAGCTGATGTTCCGTGTGGCGATTGATTCGCGTAGCGCCACGGTGGTGCGTGCCGCCATCGGGCTGGCGAACGATCTCGGCATTGAAGTGATCGCCGAGGGTGTGGAAACCGCCGAACAAGCGAAGTTTCTGACCTCAGCGGGTTGCGAACTTGCTCAAGGCTATTATTTCAGCCGGCCGGTCGAAGCCGAGCGAACGACAGCCCTTCTGCGAAAAGGGCGGATTGATCTCATTCCGCAACGCGAATCGGAAGACATCATCGCGGCGTGAAATCGTGCCCAGGCGAAGCATGCGGCTGCTGCGCTCTGCTGCAAGAGCAGAGGGCAGCAGCCGGCGAATAGCTATTCCACGCGCGCCCCGGATATCTCCACGACCTTGGCCCACTTTTCGGTTTCAGCCTTGACGATCGCGCCGAATTCCTCCGGCGTGCAGTGCATCGGCACGCCGCCGAGTTCGGCAAGGCGCGTTTTCACGACCGGATCCGCCAGCGCATTATTGATCGCGCGATTGAGGATCGCGATGATTTCAGGCGGCGTTCCCTTCGGCGCTCCAACGCCAAACCATGCGCTTGCTTCATAGCCGGAGATGGTGTCGCTAATCGACGGCACATCAGGCAAGGCCGCCGAACGTTCTGTCGCCGTGACACCAATTGCGCGCAATTCGCCTGATTGGATGTGTGCGATCGACGATGGCAGGTTATCAAACATCACGTGCACGCGACCGCCAATCAAATCGGTCAAAGCAGGAGCTGCTCCGCGATAGGGAACATGGGTCATCTGGAGTCCGGCCATATATTTGAAGAGTTCGCCGGAGAGATGAACGGATGTGCCGACTCCGCTGGAGGCCATGTTGACCTTGCCGGGATTGGCCTTCACATAGGCGATGAATTCGGCAACGGTCTTGGCAGGGATCGAAGGATTGATTTCCATCACATTCGTCACCCGCACGATGCCGGCAACTGGCGCGATGTCAGTGAGAAAGTTGAAATTGAGGTTCTTATAAAGCGACGTATTGATGCCGTTTGCAGGATTGGCGAGGAGGAGCGTATAGCCGTCCGGAGCCGCCTTAACGACCATTTCCGTTCCGATGTTGTTGCCGGCGCCTGGCTTGTTTTCGATGATGAATTGCTGCCCGAGCTTCTCGGACAGATATTGCGCAATGATGCGCGCGAGAATGTCTGTGGTCCCGCCGGCCGGATAACCGACGATCCAGCGCACAGGGCGGTTCGGGTAATTTTCAGCGGCCGCTTGCTCATTCATTCCTGCGAGCAGCAGACAGCCAATGCTAAAAGCGACGATTTGCCATAAACGTTTCACGAGAGTCCTCCCCGATTGTTGCTGCCCGTCTTTTCATTGCAGGCCTCAAACGTACTTTGAGCAGATATGCGGGATTTTTGCTATCCCGCTGCGAACTTGACCAATTGCGTATGCTCGACCTCGGGCGCCGCAACAAAACAATGGGCAACGAGGGCGCGCCATTCCTGGAAATCCGGCGAGCCGCGAAAGTCGACCATGTGGTTGTCAACGGTCTCCCACTGAACGAACAGCCGATAGAGATCAGGCTTTTCGATCGAACGCTGCAGTTCCATGCCCTTGCAGCCCTTGGCCTTTTTAAAGATCGCGGCAGCCTTGCCGACGCCTGCTTCGAACTCGGCTTCCATTCCGGGCTTCACACGAATGTGGGCAATTTCCAAAACCATCGCTTAATCTCCAAGGGCACGTGGGGCGGACTTTAGCTTGATGGCGTTGTTTTCGCCAAGGCGTGCGGTCGGGGAAAATGCTTGCCAGCCTGTGCTGGCGTTGCTGCGCTTTAACGTTAAGCTGCCGCCCGGATAGTGTGGAACGTGCAATGGAATGGGATTGCGATGAAGCTGTTTGATTTGCAAGGACGTGTTGCCATCGTCACCGGGGGCAATGGTGGGATTGGTTTTGGTATTGCGCGCGGCCTTGCCAAGGCAGGCGCTCACGTGGTGATTGCCGCGCGCAACGCCAACAAAAGCAAGGCGGCGGTGGAAGAGATTGCGACTGCCGGGGGATCGTCGAGCGCAATCGAAGTGGATGTCGAAAATGAGGCGTCCTGCCGCGCGTTGATTGAGAAGTCCGTTCGCGAACTTGGTCGTCTCGATATTCTCGTCAACAATGCCGGAACGACCATCCGCAAACAACCGCAGGATTTTTCCCTTGCCGAATATAGCAAGGTGCTGACCACCAATCTCACTAGTGCCTTCCTGTGCGCACAGGCAGCCCATCCCGAAATGGTGAGGGCCGGTGGCGGAAAAATCATCAACATCGGATCGATGATGTCGATTTTTGGTGCTGCCTATGCGGCCCCCTATGCCGCAAGCAAGGGTGGGATCGTGCAACTGACCAGGGCGCTGGCCACCGCGTGGGCCAAAGACAACATTCAGGTCAACGTCGTTCTGCCGGGTTGGATCGATACCGACTTGACGCAAGACGCACGCAGGGAAGTTGACGGCTTGCATGAACGCGTGCTCGCCCGCACGCCTGCCGGGCGGTGGGGTACGCCGGCCGATCACGCTGGCATTGGAATTTTTCTCGCCAGTGCGGCATCCGATTTTATCACGGGTGCCGCCATTCCCGTCGATGGCGGCTATTCTGTGCAAGGGTAAGCTCGAGAGGCCGATCTGATACTCCAGCGTACTGGTTCTCCGGTCCTGGAGAGGTATCGGACTGAAACCGTACGCGTTGTGACGCATGAGCAGGCGAAACCTGCTGTAACGGTGGGCGTTGGAATACGGTACACCGAAGCGGAGCCTTGCTTGGTTCAAAGCAGCAAACGTAAATCAGAGCAGAAAGCCGCAGATCAAAGTCCCACTTATCGACCTCCCGATCTGGCTGGCCTTAGCCCCGTGCTGGCGCGCAATATCGATATGCTTCGAAATCGCCGTACTTATGAGGCGAGGCATGCGTCGTTGGAAGAACGTGTTGCGGATTCGATTACGGCTTTCACGGGAAGCATGCGGTTCGTGTATTTGCACGTACTTGTGTTTGGATTTTGGATCGTCGCCAATCTTGGGTGGATTCCCGGCGTTCCCAAATGGGATGAATCGTTTGTTATTCTTGCGATGGTTGCCTCGGTCGAGGCGATCTTTCTTTCCACATTCGTGCTGATTACGCAAAATCGCATGGCTGCAGCCGCCGATCGGCGTGCCGACCTTGACTTGCAGGTGAGCTTGTTGGCCGAGCACGAAGTGACAAAGCTTACTGCGCTCGTCGCCGCTCTCGCGCAGAAATTTGATGTGAAAACGGAAGTCGATCCTGAAGTCAAAGAAATTCAAAGGGATATCGCGCCTGACGAAGTGCTCGATCGCATCGAAGAGAGCGGGAAATGACATGCCTCATCACTGTCAGTTCGGTGCTCGATTTCCTGACGTCGAATATTAAACGAGGCGGCAAATGTCCGACCTGATGATCGTGATTGTTGTTTTCATTATTTGGGTCGGTGGCGTTGTTCTGTTTTCATTCGTTGCCGAGTGGCGCCATCCGCCGACGGGTCGCTTTATCGAAATCGACAATGTGCGTTTGCATTATATCGAGCAGGGGCCGCCCGATGGCGATACCGTGGTCCTGCTGCATGGCAACGGCGCGATGATTCAGGACCTCGCGATCAGCGGGATTATCGGTCTCCTGTCGACGAGCTATCGAGTGATCTGTTTTGATCGGCCCGGTTTCGGGTACAGTAGCAGGCCGCGTTTTGCGATATGGACGCCGGATGCGGAAGCCGAACTCTTCGCGGGTGCTTTCAAGACCTTAAGCATACAGAATCCCATCATTGTTGGGCATTCGTGGGGCACATTGGTTGCGCTTGCGCTCGGCTTGCGCCTGCAGGAGGAGGTGAAAGGTCTTGTCCTGATTTCGGGATATTATTTCCCGACGATGCGCCGCGATGTTTGGTTCATGTCTGGACCCGCAGTGCCGGTGTTCGGTGATATCCTGCGGTACACGTTGGCCCCGATTATAGGCTGGTTGATCAGCGGGAAAGTGATCGAAAAGATATTTGCCCCCGAACCAGTTCCAGTCAAATTCATCTCCGATTTTCCGATTTCGTTGGCATTACGGCCGAAGCAGCTTCGGGCGGCCGCGGAAGAGGCGGCGCTGATGATCCCATCAGCAGCGCAACTGCAGATGCGATATGAATCGCTGCACTGTCCGATTGTGATCATCTGCGGGGCTGGGGATGAGGTGGTCAGGCCGGAACAGGCCGCGCGCCTGAAGGATTTGCTGCCTCGGGCTACTTTGCACGCGCTTCCTGCATCGGGCCACATGCTGCATCATTCGCATCAGCAGACGGTGGTTGATGCGGTGCGCCATGCGAGTACCGGGCCAGGTTAGTGGCCAAAAGATGCGACGGCCATTCCTGTCGCGCATGGGCGTGCTCAGATAAATTGTGAGCCACGTCCGATTTCGGCGGCACCGCCATGCTTTGCGGGGGAAGCTTTGCCACGTCTGGAGCAGACGCTGCCTGCGGCTCAATCGCTTGCAGCCTCGAGCGTACGGTCAGGATACTTTTGAGCATCGCGCCGGTTGCCGACCATGCTGAGAAATTGACTTCGTCATGCTTGGCTTCACGTCCGGCTGTAAACAGCTTTCGGATGAGCAAGTTGCGCTCGATTGATGGAGGTAATTCAAACTGAATACCAAGGAGATTTTCGGTTTGGCGTGCCACGGTTCCGGGAATGAAGCCGACCTCAGAGAGAAAAATCTGGAGTCGCTCGCCGAGTTTGATGTTGTTTGTCGGGTTTTCAACAACAACGCCTACGCCATACATCGAAATGTCCTTGATCCAACCCGCCGCTGGTTGACCGGCGGCGTCGATGACCATGATGGGCTCATCAAGATCGAAGCGCTCCTCGGTACGACGGAACGGTGCTTCGATTGAGAGCATGCAGACCAGGAAAAGCACCAGGACGTTGATGCATGACCAGAATGCCAGCATGGGCAACAAGCTGGTCTGAGTAACGATGCGCCAGTCCGGCAGCATATTAATGATCAGCCCGCCAACAGTAAGGACCATGCAAGTCGCAGCTGCCCAGAATATGCCGCTTAATTTATAGCCGGATTTGATGGCATCGCTGCCTTTCGGCGTGGTCTTGAAGACATGACCGAACGGCTTTGCCAAGGTTGTCAGCACAGTCGGCATCAGCTTGAAGCTTTGCAACGTGCCCAGGACTTGTCCCGCCAATGGAACATAATTCTGGGGAGCATAGACCCAGATGCCGCCGACAACGGCCAGTATGGTCGGCACAATGTAATAAAAAACCTCTTCAATCGTTATGGTGGCGAGCGGGGCAATGCCGGTCCACATAAAGATCACTGGCGAGAAAACGGTGAGAAACAACGTAAAGCTCTGCGCGATCCAATAAGTGGGCAGGAACAGGAGCCTTTGCACGAAACCAAGGCGACCGCGGAGCGGTCCCGCTGCGAGATAGAGGATCTGAATTGCGCCTCGAGCCCAGCGCTGGCGCTGGACAAAGAAAGCCTCCACGCTTTCAGGAGCGAGGCCGAAGGCGAGCCGCTCGCACAGATAACGCGTGACGTATCCTTGGCGCAGTAAAGTGATGCTGAGCAGCATATCTTCGGTGATTGATTGCGTGGGCAGCGCGTCGCCAATGGCGCGCAGAGCATCGCGACGTGTTACCGAATTCGATCCGCAGCAGAACGCGGCATCCCATCCATCCCGGCTCGGCATAATTGTTTCGAAGAAGAAACGTTGATCGTCCGGCAAAGACTGCCGCAGCGCCAAATTCGTTTGCAGCAGGTCGTAGTTGTAGAAAGCATGCGGAATTTGCACCACCCCAATCTTTGGGTCTGAAAAAAAGCCGATGGTGCGCATGAGGAAATTGCGTTGCGGAATAAAATCGGCATCGAAGACCGCGACGAATTCGCCATTGGTCTTAGTCAAGGCGTGATTGATGTTGCCGGCTTTGGCATGGAAATTATCAGGACGCGTAAGATAGCCAGCCCCATGCGTCTCGCAGAAATTCTTCAGCCATGGACGGCGTCCATCGTCCAGCACCCATACATTGAAATTCGGATAATCGAGGCAGAGCGCGCCGATGATTGTCTTTTCCAAAACCTCGAGCGGCTCATTGTATGTTGGGATATAGACATCAACGGATGGAAACCGCTCCGGTGGCAGTGAGGATAGGGTTGCCTCGTGCTTATCTGCTTCGACACGGCGATCCGTGCTGCGCAAGAATGTGACATAGAGGATGAGCGTGTCTGCCAGAGCCATCATTTCGATGGCAAAACACATCCAGATCCAGCCGATCTCGTACCAGGTGCCCTGGGCGGGCAAGACGGTTCGGACAATTCGCCAATCGAGATAGCGTGCTAAAAGCAAGCAAACGATTGCAAATATAGCGGCGCGTGCCCACGTTCGCGCGAGTGGCAGGGTTGGCCCAAGCAAATAAATCGCGCCCAAAACGAACACCAGTGGCGCCAACAATTGAGCGATGGGCAGCGTGCTGGCATTCACGCTAGTCGTCCGTCTTGGCGCTTGTTCTGAGCCCGAGAGGATTTCTATTCCAGCCGAAACGCGTGAGGAATTGTTCCACGAATTCGGATCGCACCCGCTCAAAGCGCACTTCGGCGAGTCGACCGATGTCGCAGAAACTGCTGCGGTCAACCGCAGGATCTATTGGAAGCCCGACTTCCACGGTGATGCTGCCCGCAATAGGGACCGGAATCTGGGCGGCGAGCAGGCGATCGTCAGTTCGCGCGGCGGAGCCTCGAACCTGTCGGACTTCGCCGGTCCTCCAGTCGTCACTTCCGATTAAGCGTACATAAGCAGGATCGCCCGCCCTGATCCGCTCGAAGTCTCTTTCGGGAAGCTCAACGGCAACAAATCGATGCATGCAATCGGCGAGATCCAATAGAATCTGTCCCTCGGTCACTGCAGAGCCTGGGCTTGCCGCCATTGACCAAACAACATGCCCCTGCGGCAAGTCCGCATGGCCAAGGCGATCGAGCCGCCCCCGTTCTTCGGCAATATCGGTCGCGAGTTTTGATGCCCGGGCGCTTCCTTCAAGCACATGAGTCTCAAGCTCTTGTCGACGCAACAACAGACGATCGCGTTGCTGTTGCGAATAGGGCACGTCGTTGGCCCCATCGCGCAGGAAGATCCCCTGTTGAGCCGATATCAATTCGCCCTTAAGGCGTTGACCCCGGGCTTCCGCCATCGCGCATCGGGTGGATGTCGCCTCTTGCGCGACTTGCGCTTCCGTCAAGCGCATTTGTGAGGCAGTGCCATCGATGACCAGCTGTTCCCATCGCGATCCCATTTCTTGGCGTCGACGTGCCTCGACAAGACAGCCGGCCTTTTCGGCTTCGACCTCGGCGATTTCGTTGCCCAGGCGTTTGATCATGCTCTCGCGATAGGTATTCATGCGGCTTTGAAGTTCGCTATCCGCGCCTGCGATTTCCTCCAGCTGCTTGCGCGCGAGTGTGGCCTGTTCCCCCGCGAGCATAAATTGACGCTCGAGGTCGTGCAGGTGCCGGCGATCTACAGATCGGGATTCGATCAGGTTCAGGGCGCGCGATCGTTCGATAAAATCGCCCTTATGCGGCAGCGCCTGATTGAGGCGGCCGGCAATTGGGGCTGCGACGCGCGCAAGCTCTGCATTGACGAAAGCCGACGCTGAAATGCGGTAGTTGATATAAGGCAGGAAGGTCCATGCGCTGACCGCGATCAGCAGCAATGCCAAGCCCACGCGAGCTTGTCTGCTGCGGATAAATCGCTGAAAAATCGGGGTGTGGTCATTAACCAAGGTCGGGCTTGCCTTATTCTGGATAAGGCCAGCGATAGGCTTATTTTATTGATGCCCGGTTTGTTCCGCGGCCAAAAGCAGGCCCGCACGGGAATTGTTTAGTGTTGTTGTTAATGTTTCGGGAACAGGTCCGGCACTTGGTGCACAAAATCTTAAGTGCGGAACGTCTTTTCAAGTTCAGAACGTGGAGGACGGACGCTAAACCTTATGGTGCCCCTGGCCGGACTCGAACCAGCACGATGTTACCACCACCTGATTTTGAGTCAGGCGCGTCTACCAATTCCGCCACAGGGGCACGGCGGGGCGGATCATAACGGGGTCGGCTGGCGGGTCAACGCCGCATTTGGTTATTTCCCCCTTGAATAACCGGCTTCCGATCACGCATCGCTGAATCGACAAGCCGCGAACGGCCTATTAAAGCGTGAGCCGGTGGGTCCCTTAAAAACGGGCTCAAGCGAGATTTCGAATGGCGGTGCGGATGCTCGATCGTATGCCCAAACGCATATTCAAGCACTCTGCCGTTGCAGCGGCCCTTACTGTTGCAATTGGCGGAGGCGCCACCATTCTTGGCGCCTGGTTTTTTCAATATGGGCTCAAGCTGCAACCATGCCCCTTATGCCTGGAGCAGCGTATTCCCTACTATGTGGCCATTCCCCTGGCTCTCGTAGTTGCCTTCGCGGCTTCGCGCAAAGCGTCTCGTGCGCTCGTGCTGGGCGGGCTCGGGTTAATCGCCGCTGCAATGGTGGTGGGTGCCGTGCTGGGGGCTTATCACGCGGGCGTGGAATGGCAGTGGTGGGCGGGGCCGCAAGATTGTTCGGGACCGCTTAATAGCCTCGGCAGTGCTGGCGGTCTGATGAGCCAGTTGCAATCTATTCGCGTCGTGCGCTGCGATGAGGCCGCTTGGCGCTTCCTCGGCCTTTCGCTTGCCGGTTACAACGTTCTGATCTCGCTTGCGCTTGCGGCCATTGCCGGATGGGGTTTCTGGGCAACGATCAAGAGCCCGCGCGGCGTTGTTTGATCGCGCCACTCGCATCTTTTTGGCGGAAGCATTTTCAACTGGTGAATGGATGGTCTGACCGATCGCGATTGCGTCGTGACGCGATCTCACGGATCAAGCTCAGTATCCCAGTAGAGATAATCGAGCCAGGAATCGTGCAGATAGTTCGGCGGGAACAGCCGGCCATTCTGATGCAAATGATTGACGCTCGGCTGGAACGGCATTTGGGATGGCCACATGCCGGCTTCGCCCGGGGTCATGCTGCCCTTGCGTAGATTGCAGTCGGAGCACGCGGTGATGACATTGATCCACGTGGTCTGCCCGCCACGCGAGCGGGGGATCAAATGATCGAACGTCAGGTCGCTGGGGTCGCCGCAATATTGGCAGGAGAATTTGTCGCGCAGGAAAACGTTAAATCGGGTGAACGCCGGATTGGTGGTGGGCTTCACGAATGTCTTGAGCGAGACGACGCTCGGCAGTTGCATTTCAAAGGTTGGGCTGCGCACCGCTTTGTCGTAATGCGCAACAATGTTCACCCGCTCGAGGAACACCGCCTTGATCGTGTCCTGCCACGACCACAGCGACAGCGGGTAATAGCTGAGCGGGCGAAAATCGGCGTTGAGCACCAACGCCGGCCAACCGCCTGGCGACACGTGCGCGTTCAAAGCAGCCTTCTCCCTGCACTGCAGTATGGCAGCTTAGGGCATAGTCTATAGGGTCCATGACCGGATTGTGAAGGCACCTGAAACAGTCCGCTTGCTCCGGCGGGTCAAGTGCCCTGCCTTCAAGGGCCTGTTCAGGTGCTTTTGCCCAGTCGGCGGGCGAGGAATTCGCCGCCGTGGCGCAAGCCCTCAGGATCAATTCCGTGGCCGACCCCCTGAGAAAGGTGCCATTCGGCCGGAACCTCGAGTGCCGCAAGCCCTTGCGCCGACATGAAAAGCGCCTGTGGCGGGATCAACTCGTCACGGTCGCCGTGGATCAGCAGAATCGGCGGTCGCGCCTGAACTTCGCTCTTCATGGCTTCAGGGCCTTTGCCCGGCGGCGTGACCAGCATTCCTGAATAGCCGACGATTGCTGCGACAGATTGGCTGCGACGCAGGCCGACATGAAGCGCCATCATCGTCCCCTGGCTGAAGCCGACGAGTGCCAGTGCGGACGGCGGCAGGTTATGGCGCTTGAGTTCGGCATCAAGGAACGCATCAAGCACGGGGGCGGCTTGATTGACCCCGGTCCAGCGTTCGTTCGGGTCGCGGAACGTCAAATTGAACCATTGCCGGCCGACGGGAGCCATGCCGCAGGGTTCCGGCGCATGCGGTGATACAAAGGCTGCATGGGGCAACGCAGCCTGCCAGGCCCGGCCGATATCGATCAGATCGTTCCCATCAGCGCCGTAGCCATGCAGAAAAACCACCAACTGCCGGGCGGCGCCTCCCGCGCGTGGCTCCAGCCGCGGGCCATCGAGTTCAGCGGCCATCACAATCTCCTTGGATTATCATTTTGTCGGTTTGATTGGCGCGGCATCGCGCCCTTTGACGGCACGATAATAGGCCCACAGTAGATACGCCGCTACTCCACGCAAGGGCCGCCATGCCTCGGCAAGCGATCCCATTTCCTTGGACGTGGGCCGCGTTTTCAGGCCGAAGGCGAGCTTTGCGGCCTCTTGCAAGGCAAGATCGCCCGCGGGCCATGCATCGGCATGGCCGAGACAGAACAGCAGATAGACATCCGCGGTCCACGGTCCGATACCTTTGACGGCGGTCAACATCGCATGGGCGTCATCGGCGGCATGCTCGCCGAGGTTCGATAGATTGAGCGTCCCTTGTTTGATCGCACGTGCGATTGTCTTGAGCGTGTTTATTTTGGGCGCGGATAATCCGCAGCGCTGCAGTTTGGCCGCGCGGGTGCGCAGCAACGTTTCATGGTCAAGCGGGTCAAGGGCGGCACTCAATCGTGCCCAGATCGCGCCGGCACTTGCGGTCGATAATTGTTGAGCGACAACAATTGCGGCCAGTCCGGCAAAGCCGTGAGGTCGCCGCCGCAATGGCGGCCGGCCGCCGATCGCGAACACGTCAGCCAAGCGCGGATCCAACGCCACGAGTGCGGCGAGGCCTTGATCGAGATCCTCTTCGGTATGGATGAAGTGAGACATCGAACCTATGAAGCTCTACAAAAACTGCGAGAAATAAATAGGGTGGGAAATCCTTAGCTTTCGCGCCTGTTATCCTTCAAGCGGTTCGCACCTTCAAACGGTTTCACAATGTCGGCACCGGTGTTTCGCTTTGCGCCCAGCCCCAACGGCTATCTTCATCTCGGGCACGCGCTTTCCGCGCTGATCAATGCCGAGATGGCGCAGGCCGCCGCAGGACGCTTGTTGCTGCGCATTGAGGATATCGATCAATCGCGGTGTCGCCCGGAATTCGAGGCTGCTTTGATCGAAGACCTATCCTGGCTTGGGATTTCCTTCGAGCCCAATGTGCGACGGCAATCGGAACACCTTGATGATTATCGCCATGCCCTTGAGAAGCTCGATCGGGAAGGGTTGATCTATCCGAGCTTTGAGAGCCGCACCGAAATTGCCCGGCTGGTTACTGAACGTGGTGGCGATGCGCATTGGCCGCGCGATCCCGATGGGGCTCCGCTTTACCCCGGCATCGGGAAATCTCTCTCTGTCGAAGAGCGCAAGGGCCGCATGGCATCGGGTGAGCCTTATGCGCTGCGGCTCGATATGGAGGCTGCAATCGCGCGCGTCGGCAAACTGAACTGGGTGGATACCGGCGCTGGTCCGGACGGTGAAACATCAGGAATAACAGCTGTGCCGCAGGCCTGGGGCGATGTCGTGCTTGCCCGCAAGGACATGCCGACGAGCTATCATCTTTCTGTCGTGGTTGATGATGCGCTCCAGGGTGTACATCGCGTTGTGCGGGGCAACGATCTGTTCTGGTCAACGAGCGTGCACCGGTTGTTGCAAGTCCTGCTCGATCTTCCCGAGCCGACCTATCATCATCATCGGCTGATCCTCGACGAGAATGGACGCAAACTTTCCAAATCGACGCGCTCGACGTCGCTACGCGAATTGCGAGCACAGGGGCTTATGCCTGCTGACGTCCGGCACATGGTAAGTATAGGATGAATCCGCGCGCGTTTTTTCCGGTTCGAGAGAATGGTTTCTCAACCAAAGCTCGCTAGCTTTTTCAGAAATATCGAAATTTCAGGCGTAGCCTGGATATGTGTGCAATGCGACGGACGAAAACAACCAAAACAAAGAAACGAGCAAAGCCGAGGGCGTTGCCGAAAACGAGCAAAGCTCGCGCGCCCGCGACCAAGCGACGCGTTAAACGGCCGCGGCCGGCCAAACAAGGTAGCGATGCGATCGAACGTGCGCTTGCCGCGCTTGCGCACGAGGTGCGCACGCCGTTGACGGGAATTCTGGCGCTAGGGGAATTGCTCGCGGCCTCTGAACTACCGGAGCGGGAGCGCCGCTGGGCAAATTCTTTGAGTATTGCCGCGGAGCACCTTTCGCAGCTCACGACGCTGGTTGTTGATGGGGCTAAAGCCGGTCAAACCGCGCTCACGGTCAAGCAAGAGCGATTTCGCCCGCGCGGATTTGCCGATGCGTTAGCCGGAATCCTGGTCGGCCGCGCGGAAGCAAAAGGGCTTTCCGCCGAAATCACCATTGCCGAGAATCTGCCCGATCTTGTCATTGGAGATCCGGTCCGTTTGCGTGCCGCGTTGGAAAATCTGATCGACAACGCAGTGAAGTTTACAGAACGCGGCAGCGTTGCTCTCGATGTCGCAAGCAAAGCCGTTGCAAATAAAAAAATTCAACTCTTCTTCACGATTACCGACAGCGGCATCGGTTTGAGTGCGGCCGAGATCAAGCGGCTGTTTCGTCCGTTTACACAGGCAAGCGAGAGCGTGGCGCGCCGGTTCGGCGGCGCGGGTCTTGGCCTTGCTTTCGTCTCGCGGATCGCGAAGGCGATGAGAGGCAGACTTGATGTCACGAGCGTGCCTGGGCGGGGCAGCCGATTCCGGCTTATTGTGACGGTGGAATTGGCATCGGGTGCGGCCAATGACGTGCCGATCACGGCGCCCCACTCCTCAAGCCGAGGTGAAGGGCTGCGCATTCTCTGTGCCGAGGACAATCCCTATGGGCGCGTCATTCTCAACACCATTCTGGTGGAGCTTGGGCATCGCATTGATTTCGTCGGTAGCGGCGAGGCCGTGATCGAAGCCGCCAAGACCGGCGGCCACGATCTGATCCTGATGGATATCGCTTTGCCGGGCATTGATGGGATCGAAGCGGCAAAACGAATTCGCAAATTGTCCGGCCCGATCGGGAATATCCCAATCATCGGCATCTCAGGCCGAGGAACGCCGACCGATGAAGCGGCCGCGCGCGCGGTTGGGATCAAGTTCTATCTACCGAAACCCGTCAGCCCAAGCGCGCTTGCGTCCGTGCTCAACGAAGCAAAAGCCGGATCGCATCGTAACGCGTGAACGTTTGCTTCATGCCGCTTGTTCGGTGCGCCGTTCGATGATGCGGATAATATCGGTCATGATCCGATTGAGCTCGTAGTCCTTGGGCGTATAGACCGCGGCGACACCGGCTGCTGTGAGTGCTTTTGCATCGTCTGCCGGAATGATTCCGCCGACCACCACGGGAACGTCATGAAGCCCTGCCGCGCGCAGGCGCTCGATCACGTCTTGCACTACAGGCAAATGCGAGCCCGACAGAATCGATAAGCCCACGACATGCACGTGTTCTTCTAAAGCGGCTTTGACGATTTCGGCGGGCGTAAACCTGATGCCCTCGTAGACCACGTCCATTCCGGCATCGCGTGCACGCACGGCAATTTGCTCGGCGCCGTTGGAGTGACCATCAAGTCCGGGTTTTCCAACCAGAAATTTGATGCGCCGTCCAAGCTTACGCGATACGCGGTCGACTTCCTCGCGTACCGGTTCGATATTTTCGCTGCTGTTGCGTGCCGCTTGTCCGACACCGGTCGGTGCGCGAAATTCGCCGAAGACTTCGCGTAAAACCGCGCCCCATTCCCCGGTTGTCACGCCGGCTTTGGCACAGGTAATCGAAGCGGGCATCAGATTGCGGTCTTCCCGTGCGGCGGTTTGAAGCTCTTTCAATGCCGCAAGCGCGGCCATGTTGTCACGGGCCATGCGCCAGGCCCGCAATCGCTCGATCTGTCCGGCTTCAACCGTATCTCCGACGGTGAGGATCGTGCCTTCGCCGGCCGTCAGGGGTGAGGGTTCGCTCTCGGTAAAAGCATTGACGCCGATGACGGTTTGTTCGCCGCGCTCGATTGCTTCCAGGCGAGTGGTGTTTGATTCAACAAGCCGCCGTTTCATATAGCCTGACTCAACAGCAACAACCGCTCCGCCCATGGCCTCGATCAGCTTGAGTTCTTCGCGAGCCTCATCTTTGAGCGCCTCGACTTTCCTTGTGATCTCAATCGAACCGTCGAAAATATCGCCATGTTCGAGCAAATCCGTTTCATAAGCGAGGATTTGCTGCATGCGCAGCGACCATTGCTGATCCCACGGTCGCGGAAGGCCAAGCGCTTCGTTCCAGGCCGGAAGCTGCACGGCGCGTGCCCGCGCCTGTTTGGAAAGCGTCACCGCCAGCATTTCAATGAGGATGCGATAGACGTTGTTTTCGGGCTGCTGTTCGGTCAGGCCGAGCGAATTAACCTGTACGCCGTATCGAAACAGGCGGTGTTTGGGATTGCTCACGCCATAACGCGTGGACGTGATCTCGTCCCACAATTCGGCGAACGCCCGCATCTTGCAGAGTTCGGTAACGAAGCGCAGCCCCGCATTGACGAAAAACGAGATGCGGCCAACCACTTCCTCGAATGCTTCAGACGTAACCTCCGCTGAAGCCTTGACCTGATCGAGCACGGCGATCGCTGCGGCAAGGGCGAAGGCAAGTTCCTGAACCGGCGTCGCGCCGGCTTCCTGCAAATGATAGGAGCAAATATTGACAGGATTCCACTTTGGCAGCTCGGCGGTGGTGAACAGGATCACGTCCTTCATCAACCGCATGGAAGGCCCCGGGGGAAAAACGTAGGTACCCCGCGAAAGATATTCCTTGATGATGTCGTTCTGGGTGGTGCCCTGCAAAGCGGCACGCGGCGCACCTTGCTCGTCTGCAACAGCAATATAAAGCGCCAGCAGCCAAGCCGCCGTGGCATTGATTGTCATCGATGTGTTCATCGACGCTACCGGGATGCCATCAAACAGTGCGCGCATGTCACCGAGATGCCCAATCGGAACGCCGACCTTTCCCACTTCACCGTTGGCGAGCGGATGATCGGAATCGTAGCCGGTCTGAGTGGGCAGATCGAACGCGACTGAAAGGCCGGTCTGTCCCCTCAAAAGATTCTTCCGGTAGAGCGCGTTCGATTCCTCGGCCGTGGAATGGCCCGCATAG
>DATAIA010000581.1:0-4721 GCA_036262895.1 Xanthobacteraceae bacterium | reverse complement strand
AGCGAGATCGATGTTGATCGCATTGAAGGCCAGGCAAAGGCCGCGACGGAAGCCGGCATCAGTGGTGTGCCATTCTTTGTTGTCGGCAATAAGTACGTCATTTCTGGCGCTCAAGCACCCGAAGACATCGCATCGGCAATCGCACGCGTTGCGAAAGAATATCATTCCGCCGCGGAAAGTGCGCACTGACTTCATTGCCACCCGAACATCTTGGCCTCTGCTTCGTTATCCTCGTTGAATAGAGGGAGGAAAGCCATGCCATTTGTCGTCGGGTTCAAACAAAATGGGAAATTGGATCACGTCGTCGTTGAAGCGGAGGACGCTTTGATTGCGGCACTAAAAGTAAAAGCTGACCATCCCGAAGCCGCAATTATGTATTCCCGCCAGAAAAACCGGCGCGGCGATACGCGTCACCCATCGCACGCGCTTGAGAAGGAAGACCAAAGTTAATTCCGAACGCCATCCTGAGGTGCGAGGGCCAGCCCGAGCCTCGAAGGATGATGTTCAGCCAGTCAAAATAATTTCATTTTTTGCTTTGTGCTCGGCCGCCATCCTTCGAGGCTCGCCTGACTTCGTCAGCCTCGCACCTCAGGATGACGGATTCATTGTCTTTCTTGAATCACGCCGCCTTCGCTCGGCCCGCGATCCGGGCCAGACGCCGCAGAATTTCAAGAACTCCAGTCAACCGTTCTTCCGCCTTCTCCCAGTCGTCGAAGAAAACGACTTTCATATCCGGGCGCACACGGGCAGCAGGCCCCTGCTCGCGGATAAAACCGACAAGCGCCTCGGGATCGGCAAACGTGTTGTCGCGGAATGCCAGCACGGCGCCCTTCGGACCGGCTTCGATTTTTTCCACGTTGGCATGGCGCGCAAGCGACTTGATCGCAACAATCTTGAGCAGATGATGGACCTCTTCCGGCAGCTTGCCGAAACGGTCGACCAGTTCCGCGCCAAACGCATCGATATCGCGTTCATCTTCAAGGTCGGCGAGCCGTCGATACAGCGCAAGGCGCACACTGAGATCGGGAACATAATCTTCGGGAATGAGAACCGGTGTTCCGATCGTGATCTGTGGCGACCATTTGTCCGCCACAGGCCCGGAAATTCCCGCCTTCAAGCTCAGTACTGCCTCTTCGAGCATCTGTTGATAGAGCTCAAATCCAACTTCCTTGATATGACCGGACTGCTCGTCGCCCAACAGATTGCCGGCGCCGCGGATATCAAGATCGTGAGAAGCAAGCTGGAATCCCGCCCCCAACGTGTCGAGCGATTGCAGCACTTTCAAGCGTCGCTCCGCTTGCGGCGTGATCTTCTTCGCCGCCGGCAGCGTGAACAATGCATAAGCGCGCAACTTGGAGCGCCCTACTCGGCCACGCAACTGGTAAAGTTGCGACAATCCAAACATGTCCGCGCGATGTACAATCAGCGTGTTGGCTGAGGGAATATCCAGCCCAGATTCCACGATGGTCGTTGATAGCAGCACATCATATTTGCCGTCGTAAAAGGCGGACATGATGTCCTCAAGCACCGTTGGCGGCATCTGTCCGTGGGCCACGGCCACGCGCACCTCGGGCACGCTTTTGTCGAGAAAATCCTTGATCTCCGCAAGATCTTCAATGCGCGGGCAGACATAGAACGCCTGGCCTCCGCGATAGCGCTCACGCAGCAATGCCTCGCGAACAATCAGGGGATCGAATGGCGCCATGAACGTGCGCACGGCAAGCCGATCCACCGGCGGCGAGGCAATGATCGAAAGCTCTCGCACACCGCTGAGTGCCAGTTGCAGCGTGCGCGGAATGGGCGTTGCGGTCAGCGTCAGCACATGAACTTCGGAGCGCAATTGTTTGAGCCGCTCTTTGTGCGTGACGCCGAAATGCTGCTCTTCATCGATGATGACAAGGCCGAGGTCTTTGAATTTGATATTCTTCCCAAGCAGGGCATGGGTACCAACCACAATTTCTACTGTCCCGTCAGCGAGCCCTTGCTTGGTCTTGGCAAGTTCTGCGGCACTCACCAGACGTGACGCCCGTCCAATCTGGACAGGAACACCGCGAAATCGGTCCGTGAAGGTTTTGGCGTGCTGACGCGCCAGCAATGTCGTCGGCACGACAACGGCGACCTGCCTTCCATTCATCGCCACCGCAAATGCGGCTCGGAGCGCCACTTCCGTTTTGCCGAATCCGACATCGCCGCACACCAACCGGTCCATGGGCCGGCCGGAATTGAGGTCATCGAGCACCTTGTCGATGGCGGCCTGCTGGTCTTCGGTTTCGTCGTAGGGAAAGCCCGCGCAGAACTCGTCATAAAGACCGTGGCCAATTTCAAGCCGCGGAGCCTCACGCAACTGACGTTCGGCCGCGATCTTGATGAGTTCGCTGGCAATCTCGCGGATGCGCTGTTTGAGTTTGGCCTTGCGCGCCTGCCAGCCGCCGCCGCCCAGTCGGTCGAGTTCGACGTTTGCGCTGTCCGACCCGTAGCGCGACAACAACTCGATGTTCTCAACCGGCAGAAATAATTTCGATCCGCCTGCATAATGAATTTCCAGGCAATCGTGCGGCGCACCGGCGGCTTCAATGCTCATCA
The DNA here is from genome assembly GCA_036262895.1 of Xanthobacteraceae bacterium. Classification (GTDB taxonomy): domain Bacteria; phylum Pseudomonadota; class Alphaproteobacteria; order Rhizobiales; family Xanthobacteraceae; genus AP-16. Next base: position 2,138 of record DATAIA010000581.1, on the reverse strand, counting down.
GCCCGACGAACCGGCCGATCCCGTGATCGACATGGACGACAAGATCACCAGCCGAAAGACTGGTCGCTTCCGCAATAAAGTCTTCAGAGCGTCGCGATGCGCGGCGGCCGCGCACGAGCCGATCGCCGAGGATGTCCTGCTCAGCGATGACGGCGAGATCCGGCGTCTCGAAACCAGCTTCCAGACCCAGTACCGCGAGTCCTACTTCCAACGCCGGCCGTGTCAGCATCTGCGACCAGGAGCCGATACTCGCGAGATTGAGCAAACGATGATCGGCGAGCACGTGGCTCATGCGTTCGCGCGAACCCTCGCTCCACAAGGCGATGACAACGCGCTTACCGGACGCTTGCAGCGTCTGAACATGCGATGTCACCGCATCGAATACATTGGCTTCCGCTTCGGCGCGCTCAGCTGCGAACGTGCGGCCTTGCCGCGCACCGATGTCGATGACGTTGGCGCCGCCTTCCGGCACCGCAAAAGCATTCAGACGCGCCAGCGGAAGTGCATCGATCTGAGCACGCCATTCCGGTTCGGCGAGATAGAGCCGATCGGGAGGAAGGGGCTTATACGGTACACCCACTTCATCGATTTCAAGCGCCTGGTGCCGCGCATCGTAGTAATCCGCGATCTGCGCCAGCCGTTCATGCGCGGCATCTTCCACCAGCGGCTCAAGCACGACCGGAACGCCGGGAAGATAATCAAACAGCGTCTCAAGCCGATCATGAAACAACGGCAACCAATGCTCCATGCCGGGAAAGCGGCGGCCTTCACTAACTGCTTCATAGAGCGGATCATCCCGTGTGGCCGCACCGAACGTGGCGACATAGCCTTGCCGGAAGCGACGAATGGTTTCGGTTGTTAGTTGAAATTCACTGACCGGAACCAAATCCAAAGCGCGCATCTGCATGGATGTGCGCTGCGTTTCCGGATCAAAGCTGCGGATCGATTCCAGCGTATCGCCAAAGAAATCCAGGCGAACCGGTTGCTCCATTCCCGGGGGATAAAGGTCAATAATGCCGCCACGAACCGCATACTCGCCGGCATCCCGAACCGTGGACGCGCGCGTAAATCCATTGAGCTCAAGCCAGGCAACAACTCCATCCATGTCGAGCAGATTGCCCGGCGCCGCGGAGAGCGATTGTCCTTTGACGAGATTGCGTGCCGGCACCCGTTGCACGGCAGCGTTGACCGTCGTGAGCATGATGGAGGGCTTGTCGTGCCCTTTGATCCGCGCCAGCCGCGACAGCGCCAGCATGCGTTGCGCGACAATGCCCGCATGCGGCGACACCCGGTCATAGGGAAGACAATCCCATGCAGGAAACTGTGACACCTCGATTTCCGGAGCAAAGAAGGCAAGACCGCGTGCGAGTTGCGCCATGCGCGCCCCATCGCGGCAGATCACGAGAAGGCTGGTGGCCGGCGCATCGGGTTTTGCCGCAACAGCACGCGCCAGATCACCGATGACAAGTCCCTCCGCGCCGTCCGCGACGTTAGCGAGCGTCAACGGCCGTCCGACCTCCAGCATTTGCGCGGGAGATTTCGCAGGAGATTTTGCCATCAGACTTTACCTTCTCGCGCCAATTCCAGGTGAAACGTGCGCAACCGATTCAACAATGCGGCGTCATAGCCCTGCGGCGGGTTTTGCTCACCGATAATCCAACTGAACAGGTCCGGATCCGGCACCTCCATCAGCCGCTCGTATTCATCGAGTTCGGCTTCGGACATCCGCTCGATCCATTCGTCCGCGAAACGGCCCATGATCAGGTCCATCTCCCGGATGCCGCGATGCCAGGATCGGAACAGCAATTTGCGCCGTCGCGGATCAAGTCCGTCGCTCGATCGTGATGTCCCGGTCATACCGCCTCCAAACGCCGAAAGCCCGGACGGGGCCGGGCGGGGGGTTATATAGAACGCTTGGGCGGCAATGTCAGTGGCCCAGCATCACCCCCGATGCTTCTTCTTGCTATCCGGGTTAAAAACCTGTCCCCTCATCCCGAGGAGCCGCTGAAAGCGGCGTCTCGAAGGATGAGGCTAGGCCCAAATCTAACTAACCTCATGGTTCGAGACGCGGAGCTTTCGCACCGCTCCTCACCATGAGGTGCCTCAATCTCGATATGCGACCAAGCCTGCTCGATCCG
>DATAIA010000580.1:0-14330 GCA_036262895.1 Xanthobacteraceae bacterium | reverse complement strand
GCCCTTTCCCCGCCGCATCCTCCATGTTAACCAGCCACATGTGGATCAGTCATTTGGGATTTCCGTTTCTACAAATCCAAACTCTCATGAACGCATCTGTGTGTGCGGTGGAAGACCGTCCCAATTGAGCTGAATCTGCTCGACCGCGAGTTCAAATGGCCCGACTGCAAATTTCACTCGTGCTGTGCGCCGGTCTGATAGTTCTTGGCGCAATCGCACCTGCTTCCGCTCAATTCGGCCAGATCTTTGCGCCGCCACGTCCACCGGCTGACGTTCCCATGCGGCCGCAAGTGCAGCCGCCGCCGAATCAACAACTGCCAAATCAATCGTCTCCCCGGTCACCGGCCGATGGAGGGCAACCCGGCACGGTCCAGTCTCAGCCTCTGCCGCCACCAGGTGGGGCTGTGCAGTCGCAACAGCAACAGGGGGCGGTGCCTGCGCAATCGCCATTGCCGGGCTTGCCTGCGGGACAACGGCAGCCGCGGGGCGCGCCCCCGCAACAGCAGCCCCAGCAGGAAATCGCCGCCCCGCCGCAGACTGGCGATGAACTCACCACCGAACTGCCGTCCCAGAAGGTTCCCAACTCGGTCGCCATTTTCTCAGGGCTGGACAAAATCACAGGTCGGATCATCACATTCGACGCTGCGATCAATGAGACCGTTCAGTTTGGTGCGCTTCAAGTCACCCCACGCGCTTGCTACACGCGCCCGGTGACGGAATCGTCCAACACGGACGCATTCATCGAAATTGATGAAATCACGCTTCAGGGCGAAGTGCGTCGGTTGTTTGGCGGATGGATGTTTGCATCGAGCCCCGGCCTGCACGGGGTCGAGCACCCGATCTACGACATCTGGTTGGTTGACTGTAAGAAGGAAACGCCGCCTGCGACGGCAAGCGCTGCCGCAAAGCCCGCACCGCCTTCGGCAACACCGGCGCTCAGTCCGACGCCGACAACACCGGCAGCGCCGACACCACCACGGCGATAGTTTTTGAAGTGCCAACTCGGTAGGGTGGGCACGCGAGCCGCAGGCGAGTTGCCCACGTGGTTTAGGCGCTGAGACGTCTCCTCATCCGCTCATTCCCGCGCAAGCGGGAATCCAGACCACTTTATAAGTTCAGGCTGGATCCCCGCTCGCGCGCTTCGCGCTTGGCGGGGATGAGCGAAGATTAAGCACATATTCCAGCGCCTTGCTGCCCGAGATCGAAACCTCAGGAGCAATCGCGTAGAAGTCTCCGCTGCCCATCACGGCGACATCAAGCATTTTATGATACTGACGCCGGGATACTTCGGTCGCTCCGAATGTCTTCAGGTGGTCTGTCACAAATTGAGTATCAAGCAGTGTGAAGCCCCCCGCGCGTAGGCGTGCGACGAGATGAACGAGCGCGATCTTGGAAGCATCGCGGGCATGATGAAACATGCTCTCGCCAAAGAACGCTCCTCCCAGGCTGACGCCATAAAGGCCTCCGACCAGTCTCGACCCGTCATACACTTCCACCGTATGGCAATGTCCGAGATCGAACAGGCCGCGATAAAGGGACCGAATGCGTCCATTGATCCAGGTGCGTGTTCGGCCTGTTTTGGGTTCTGCACAGCCGTCGATTACGCCATCGAAATCGCGGTTGCACACCACGTCATAGAGGGTCGTTCGCACCGTGCGCGCCAATCGCGATGGCACATGAAAAGCATCGAACGGCAGAATGCCCCGCTTTTCCGGCTCAATCCAATAAAGCGTCGGATCATCCGCGCTCTCGGCCATCGGGAAAATGCCGCACGCATAAGCCTTGAGCAGCACTTCCGGTGTGATCTCGACAATTGCGGTATCGCGGCTTGCCATCGCGTCACAGGAGCTTTCGTAATCAATCAGCGCGAGATCAAGCGTATATCATCCCAAGCGCAATCGCTTGGCTATTTCGCTGAATGTTCGGATAGGCTCTGACTGCCAACTCAACAAACGAACGCGGACAACGCTGATCGGTTCACTCCGACATGCCGCCGGCAGCGAGAAAATGTTCGAGCCAATGGATGTGATAATTGCCGTTGATGATGTCCGGCTCGCGGACAAGGGCGCGAAACAGCGGCATCGTGGTCTCGATGCCGTCCACGACGATTTCATCAAGCGCGCGGCGCAGCCGCATCAAACATTCGGTGCGTGTTTTTCCGTGCACGATCAGCTTGCCGACGAGCGAGTCGTAATACGGCGGGATCGTGTAACCCTGATAGACCGCTGAATCGACGCGGATACCGAGCCCGCCCGGCGGATGGTAGTGCAGGATCTTGCCGGGCGAAGGACGAAACGAAACCGGATTTTCCGCATTGATCCGGCACTCAATCGCGTGGCCGTGGAATTTCACGTCCTTTTGTTCGAGTGTGAGCTCAGCGCCGGCGGCGACCCGGATTTGTTCGAGCACCAGATCGATGTCCGTGATCATTTCAGTCACGGGATGTTCGACCTGAATGCGAGTATTCATTTCAATGAAATAGAACTCGCCATTTTCGTAAAGGAACTCGACCGTTCCGACGCCGAGATATTTGATCTCCCGCATCGCCTTTGCGACGGTTTCGCCGATGGCGTCACGTTCTTGTGAGTTGAGAGCAGGCGAGGGGCCTTCTTCCAAGACCTTCTGGTGGCGCCGTTGCAGCGAGCAGTCGCGCTCGCCGAGATGAATGGCGCGGCCGCGCCCATCGCCCAGCACCTGGATTTCGATGTGTCGTGGCTTGGTCAGGTATTTTTCGAGATAAACCGCATCATCGCCGAAGGCGGCTTTCGCCTCGGCGCGTGCCGTTGCAAGAGCCGTTGCAAGGTCCGCTTCTGTCTGCGCGACCTTCATGCCGCGTCCGCCACCACCCGCAGCCGCTTTGACCAGAATCGGAAACCCGATTTTACGAGCGATTGCGAGCGCTTCAGCGTCTGACGTCACGCCGCCATCGGAGCCGGGCACAACTGGAATGCCGAGGCGCTTTGCCGTGCGCTTTGCCTCGATCTTGTCGCCCATCAGGCGGATGTGCTCGGCCTTCGGTCCGATGAAATAGACGTTGTGTTCCTGCAGAATTTCAGCGAACCGGGCATTTTCCGAAAGGAAGCCATAGCCGGGGTGGACGGCATCCGCTCCCGTGATTTCGCAAGCCGCGAGCAGCGCCGGAATGTTGAGATAGCTTTCCTTGGCTGAAGGCGGTCCGATGCACACGCTTTCATCGGCCAGACGCACATGCATGGCATCCGCATCAGCCGTTGAATGGACGGCGACTGTTGGAATGCCGAGTTCCTTACACGCGCGCAGGACCCTGAGCGCAATCTCACCTCGGTTAGCGATGAGAATTTTGTCAAACATTCGTTGGGACCCGGCAGGCAGCGCCTTGTCACTCATTCGATAATCACCAGCGGTTCGCCGTACTCGACCGGCTGGCTATCTTCGAACAGGATTTGGATGATTGTCCCGCCTCGGGGGGCAGGGATCTGATTCATGGTTTTCATCGCTTCAATAATCAGCAGCGTATCGCCTGCTTTGACTTTGCTGCCGACTTCGATGAACGGTTTGCCGCCAGGTTCCGCCGCACGATAGGCGGTGCCCACCATCGGGGAAGCGACCGCACCTGGGTTCTTGGCTGGATCAAGCGAGGCCGATACCGCAACCGGAATAACGGGCGCAGTCGGCATTATGGCCGCAGCAGGTGCATGGGCAATATGCGCGGTCGTCTGCTGGTGCCGTGCGACGCGAATGCGCAAACCGCTCCGCTCGATTTCGATCTCCGTCAGGCTGTTCTCATCGAGCAAGCTTGCGAGCTCGCGGATCATCTGCTGGTCGATCGCGGATTTTTCCTTCGACATCTGCACTCTCGTTTACGTGTGTGCCGAGGCGAGCTTCGGCATGGTCTGGAACCGCTTTTATGCAGCCTTTGCACCGATCATCGTGGCAAGTCCGGTAATGGCGAGCATGTAGCCGTCAATTCCGAAGCCGCAGATCACTGCTTTGGCTGCGCGGGAAACATAGGAGTGTTGCCGGAAGCTTTCGCGCGCATGGATATTGGTAATGTGCACTTCCACAACTGGCGTCTTGATTGCAAGGATTGCGTCGAGGATCGCAACCGAGGTGGTTGTGTAACCGGCGGGATTGATCACCACGCCTGCGGCCTGATTGCGCCCGGCTTCCTGGATCCAGTCGACGAGCTGCCCCTCGTGATTGGATTGGCGGAACTCAATCGACAAACCGAAGCGCTTTGCCACATCCCGGCAGAGCGTTTCGACATCGGCCAACGTAAGGTGCCCGTACTTCTCGGGTTCCCGCGTGCCCAGGAGATTGAGGTTCGGTCCATTGAGGACGTAAATGGTCTTCGCCATATCCAGCCTGAAGTGCCGCACCTGCATCGCGTTACAAGAACCGATGCGGGGCGAGGTTCCGCTTTTCTTCTGGCTTTATAGGTGGCCGGAGCGGGAAGGGGAAGCCCGGAGGGCGGCGCACTCCCAAGCTCTTTCGGCTCCAATTATGCCGGTCATTTCAGATTGTAGGGTGGGCAAGCGAGCCGAAGGCGAGGCGTTGCCGCAATAAGGCGGTGGGCATGGCGCCTACAGCGCCTTTGCCCACCCTACCGTTCCTCGCGCTTCAGTTCCTCGCGCTCTTGACCTTTGCCTTCAGGGCGTCGGCACCGACCGCGCCGATCACAACTTCCGGGCCAATGACGTAGCTTGGTGTGCCGTTGATCCCGAGCGCTTCGGCAAGGCGCATCGTCTCTTCGATGGTTGCGCGCACTTCATCGCTGCTCATGTCTTTCTCGATCTTTGCCATATCGAGACCGGCGTCCCTCGCGGCAGCGAGCGCGCGCGCCTTATCGGCGGCTCCACGGCCTCCGAGAAGTTTCTGATGGAATTCGAGATATTTCTTGCCGGTTTTGTCCTGCATCCGCACGGCAACGGCGACTTGTGCGGCCTCAACCGACCCTGGTCCAAGAACCGGGAATTCCTTGAGCACGACCTTGAGCTTGGGGTCGCTCTTCATCATGTCCATCATGTCGGCAAGAGCACGTTTGCAGTAGCCGCAATTGTAGTCGAAGAACTCGACCATCGTGACGTCGCCCTGCAAATTGCCGATCGTGACCTGATGGGACGAATTGAACAGAGCCTGGCTATGCTCCGTGACACCGGCACGGCGTTTTTCCGTTTCGGCAACTGTCTGGCGCTTTTCAGCTTCAACCATCGCTTCCGCCAGCACTTCCGGATGGCTGATCAGATACTCCTTGATGATGCGTTCAATTTCGGTGCGATCACCATCGGAAAATCTTTGCGCATGAGCCGATCCCATGGCCGAAGTGATGAGAAACGACACGATCGCCAGGACGGCGATCGGACGAAGACGTACGGTCATGGAGATTTTTCCTTCTGCTTGGCTCTCATTAATCGTTCAATATCGCCGGATTATCGGCATCTGCAGCTTAAGGGACGCGAGATCTTCGGCGCGAACCCAGCCCGGTGATCCAGTTGGGAAACGTGCCTTCGCCCGGGTTGCAAGGTCGCGCGCGGTTTTGATGTCGCCGCGCGCAAAGGCGGCTTGGGCGGAAGCGAGATCCGCTTCCGCAAGATCGCCCTTGCGCCCATAGGCCATGGCAAGTTGCATAAAGCCCTCGGGTGTATCCGGTTCACGCGCCAGCGCCATCTTCAGCAGCGGGATCGCTTCCTCGGCATTCTTTGGATTGTTGGTCGCAACGAGTGCCTGACCGAGCATGATGCGGATGAGCACACCATTGGGCGCGAGGTCGGCGGCACGGCGAAGGGGTGCAATCGCCTCATTGGCCCGGCCGTTTTCAAGCAGCGCCTGGCCCTTCAGCTCAAGAAAATATGGATTACCCGGCTGCGCTTGCAGCAAGCCGTCGATCTGCGCCAATGCGCGCGTGAGGTCGCTGTTCCGGTATGTGACGATGGCCCGCGCGTAGCGCGCGGGAAGGCTGTTGTCGCTCAGGGGATAGTGGCTGGCGACCACATCGGGCCGCTCAATGAAGCCCGCTAGCTTGGCCCGCATCAGATCATGCCGAAGCTGCAACTCCGGCGGATCCTTACGGTCCCAATAGGGGCTCGTCACCGCGTATTGTTCAAGCGCTTCGACGCGCTCCTTCGGCATCGGATGCGTTTGCAGATAGGGGTCGATGAAACGCGCGGAGAACTGGATCTGATCGGCAAGTCGCTTGAACGTGTCGCGCATGCCTTTGGGTGATTGCCCCGTGGCCGTAAGGAATTTTACGCCGGCGCGATCCGCTTGTTCCTCCTGCGCGCGCACATAAGAGAGCAGCGAGCGCTGGACCATTTCCTGCGGCGCAGAAAGCGCCGCTCCGGCAATCTGGCCCGCATTGTTCGAGCCGCTTCGTGCGCCCGCCACCGCCGCACCGAGCCCCAGCAGCATTGCGATGACCGAGGAGGTTTCGGCGCGCGCCATTTCCTCGCGCATTTTCGAGAGATGTCCGCCGGCAATATGCCCGGTCTCGTGCGCGAGGACGCCGATCACTTCATTGGGCACCTTTGCATCAAGGAGCGCACCGACATTGATGAAAATGCGGCGCCCATCCATCACGAAGGCGTTGAAGCTACGGTTATTGATAATGACGACGCGAATATTCTGCTGGGCAAGACCGGCGGCGCGCAGAATGGGCGCGGTGTAGTCCCGCAAAAGCTGTTCGATTTCCGCATCCCGGATCACCGGCAGCGCGCGCGCCGGGTCTTGCTGCGCGGCCGATGGACCAGCGGTTGCTGCAACAGCGAGCGCCGTTATCGCCGCGATGGCGCGCGAAAGCAGCGCCTTTCGCCGCGTCTTCTCAAAGCTTTTCGCGTCGGTCATGAGAGCCCGGTTTAATCGAATCGAAGCCTCTGGCTAGATCACAGCAGCCTGATTAAAGCGACACTAGGGAGGCGATGTGGCAGGGTCAACGCATCCGCGATCACGATCTATGGATCAAGCGAAAATGGTTTTGAAAGGCTTGCTCAGCTCTGAATAAATTCAAACTAACTAATTGTTATAAAAGGTAATTTCTGATCATCCACGGCTATCTGCCGCAAGTTCTGCCTCCGTGTTTAGGCCGTGGATTGCGGCCCTGGCAAGGCGCTTGTTATGTAAAGGCTCACAATAAGGCTCAGCCATGCTCGACAAATTACCTTTTGACCTCACGCCCTCCGCGCGAAGCGACGTTCCCCCATTCATGGTGATGGATGTGATGGCGGCCGCCGCCCGCATCGAGGCCTCGGGCGGGCGCGTCATTCATATGGAGGTCGGTCAGCCGGCAGCGCCTGCACCGGCAACGGCGATTGCCGCGGCACAGCAAGCGCTCGATACAGGCCGTGTCGAGTACACAACCGCGCTCGGGCTCGATAGCCTGCGGGCGCGGATTTCCCAATATTATGCCGAGACGCAGGGCGTTTCGATTGATCCCAAGCGCGTGGTGGTGACGACCGGTTCATCCGCCGGCTTCATGCTCGCGTTCCTCTCGCTGTTCGAGCCAGGCGACCGGGTAGCCTTGGCGTCGCCCGGTTATCCGCCGTATCGGCACATTCTCACCGCGCTTGGCTGCGAGCCGGTGTTGATCGAAACCAGTGCGGAAACGCGTTGGGCCGTCACCGTCGAAGCGCTGATGAAAGCGCATCGGCAAAAGCCGCTCAAAGGTTTGGTCATCGCAAGCCCCGCCAATCCGACCGGCACCATGATGACGCGCGAGGCATTGGCCGAGCTTGTCAACGCTGCTGAAGATGAAGGCATCCGGTTCGTATCGGACGAAATTTATCACGGACTCGATTACGCATTTCCGGCGGCGACGGTGGCGCGCCTCTCGGAACGCGCACTCATCATCAACTCGTTCTCCAAATATTTCTGCATGACGGGATGGCGGGTCGGTTGGATTGTCGTGCCGGAAAATCTGGTGCGTTCGGTGGAGCGGCTTCAGCAGAATTTTGCGATCTCGGTGCCAACCTTGTCACAGATTGCCGCGCAGGCCGCGTTTGACGGTCGCGAGGAGATGGAAGCCGTCAAGCACGGCTATGAGATCAACCGGAAGATCCTGGTCGAAGGTCTGCCGAAAGCCGGTCTCGATAAATTCTTGCCGGTGGATGGCGCGTTTTATTTGTACGCGGACATCTCGCGCTTCTCGGTCGATAGTCTCGATTTTGCAAAACGCATGCTGGAAGAGGCGGGCGTTGCCGCAACCCCGGGCATCGATTTTGATCCAACCCGCGGGCGCAAGTTCATCCGCTTCTGCTATGCGGCGTCTACCGACGATATGAAAGATGCGGTGGCGCAGATTGGGAATTGGTTGCGGCGGAGGTGAGGGGATTTTCGGCTTTGCATGTCACCCCGTCGCCAGTAGACGTTTATTGTTGAAGTGTGTCTAAGCAGCCGTCGATTCTTTTAGCGCCTTGTCGACGGCTTTTGGGTTCCTATCGATCACCATCAAATAGGCGCGGACGGCACTGTCTGGCTTAGATCGGCCTTGCTCCCAATCCTTAAGGCGGGCGGCAGTGAAACCATAGCGAGTGGCAAAGCGCTCCTGGGTCATTTTCAATTTACGGCGGATTTTTTTGACATCGACGTCCGACGGGACATTAATGACATAGGTCGTGAGGTCGGCTTCGCCGCGTGCGATCTTTCGGGCTTCTTTGGCCGCTCCGATCAGTCTTTTTCCAAAAGCGCCCATTCCCTATTTCCTTCCAATCTTTGCCACCCTGGTCCTGACCGACGCGCGATAATCATCGGCCAAACCAGAAAGTTCCTTACGCAATTCATTCTGCTCAGCCTTCGAAAGATTGGTGCGCTCACCTTTCGAAATCACAGCTAATAGAAACACGGGGATATCGTCCGTCGCGTAATAGGTGACGATCCGGTATCCGCCCGATTTTCCCTTGCCGCGCCCTGCAATCCGAACTTTCCGAGCCCCGCCAGTGCTAGGCATGAGATCGCCTGCCGTTGGATCAAGGGCGAGCTTACCTACGATTATTGCCCTTTCTGTTGTCGAAATGCCGAGCCGTTCGACATCCCTGAGAAAGGTAGGCGTTTCAATAACCGTGTGCATGTACAGCGCGATACTACGGAATTTCCGTAGTTATGTCAAGTCAATGAGTTCCAAAGGGGAGTGACCACTTGCGGAGTTACCGCAGCGCCGCCGCGATATTTCCGCCATCAACCGTTGTCACGTCGCCTGTCGTCTTCAACGCCAGTGCGTGATGCAGAAACGCCTGGGCGACATCGTCAGCCGTCACTTCGCGGCCGAGCAGATTGCCGGCCATATAGTCGTGCTCGCTTAAGCCCCGAGCCTTCGCGCGCGCGGCAATCATGTCATCGCTGAGCAAACCGGAGCGGATGCGATCGGCATTGACCGCATTCGCGCGGATGCCGTCGTTGCCATAGTCGAGCGCGTACTGGCGCACCAGAAACAGCGTCGCGGCCTTCGGCAATCCGTAGGGGCCGAAATTGGGACCCGGATTGACCGCTTGTTTTGACACATTGAACAGCAGCGCGCCGCCGGTTCCTTGCGCCATCATAATGCGGACGGCGTTTTGCGCCACACGCTGATGCGCGAAGAAGTTGAGTTCAAAGCTCTTTCTGAGAATGGCTTCGTCAACCTCGCCAATGCGGCCTTGCCACGCCGCTCCGGCATTTGAAACGACAATGTCGACGCCGCCAAAGTTCTCGACGACGCGATCAAATGCGGCGCGCACCGATGCGGTATCGGTCACATCGCATTGCACGGCTAACGCCGTGCCACCGATGTCCTTGGCGCGCGTCTTGGCGGCTTGCTCGTCGATATCGAGCAACGCCACCTCGGCGCCTGCCGCGGCAAAAGCGCGGGCTGTGGCTGCGCCAATCGCGCCGCCAGCGCCGGTGATGACGGCGGTTTGTCCGGCAAGCGGCTTTTCCGTTCCCTGCGCGAGCTTCGCCTGTTCAAGCGACCAGTACTCGCAATCAAACATATCGGCTTCGCTGATCGACTCGAATTGTCCGATGGCTTCGGCATCGGTAATGGTCTCGACCGCCGCTTCCGCAAGATCGGCCGCAACCCGCGCGTCTTTTTTGCTGCGCCCGAGACCAAACAATCCCAATCCGGGAACGAGGACAACGCGGGGCAGGGGATCAAGCGCGCGCTTCGAGCCATTGCATCGCGCATTGTTGCGCTGGAAATAGGCGTCGTAGGCGTTCATGAACGCGTGTGCTGCGACCTGCACCGATTGTTTGAACGCGGCCTCATCGCTCTCTGTCGGCGCTGAAACCACCAGCGGCCAGTTTTTGGTGCGAATGGTGTGATCGGGCGTGACAACACCTGACTGGCTATAGCGCATTACGTCTGCGCCATTGACGAAATTGAGCACGGCCGCGCTCGTGCGGAAGTCGAGAATGAGCCTGCGATAAGCGCCTTCGACTTTTGCGTCCTTTAAACTGCAAACGCCGCGCACGATCGGCGCGACCGCAGATAGCGGCGCAATCCGCTGCGGCAATTGCGCTGTCGCGAACACGGACTTGCGTCCGCGCGAAAGCCGCTGTTCGGCGAGCGTCACCATTTCGATCATGCGCTCGTAGGCTTCGCGCGCGGTGGCACCGAAGGTGAAGATGCCGTGCTTGTGCAGGATCAATCCTTCGACTTGCCGGTTGCGGTCGAAAACATCCGTCGCACTTTTGGCCAGTCCGAAACCCGGCATCAGATAGGGCACGAGGCCAAGCCGGCCGTCATAGACTTCCGCGCATAGATCCGAAGCGTTGGGCTGATCTATGAGACTGAGTACCGCGGTTGAATGCGTGTGATCGATGAACTTATGCGGCACGAAAGCGTGCAGCAGGGTTTCGACCGATGGATTGGGCGCCATCGGATCAAGCAGGTTGGCGCGTTGCACGCGCACCATGTCTTCGTCGGAGAGCGTGTCGCGCGCACGCAGCCGCTTCAGGGGTTCGAGCCTGACCGCAGGAAGACCTGCAGGCTCGATCGTGCCCATGTCCCAGCCGCTGCCTTTGACGCAGAGCACATCGGTTTCATCGCCGATCAGATCGCGCATGCGCGTCTTCACGGACGTGTTGCCGCCGCCATGCAGTACGAGCTTGGGATTAGATCCGAGCAGGCGCGTTGTGTAGACGCGCAGCGCCAAATCTTCGCTGATGCCTTGATCTGCGTAGCGCCGGGCCAGCGCTTGCGCCTCGCGATCGACCCAGCCGCTTTTCATGTCATGCTCCCGGTCGCGATTCAGTCTCGATCCATCTGAAGGATTTCACCGCGAGTGATCACCCACCCATTTTCTTATCCCTCCCCCGAAGGGGGAGGGTCGGCGCGAAGCGCCGGGGTGGGGGAAACTGAAACGGCCTTTCTAATGATCTCCAAGACGCCATTCAAATTTGGATCAACATCCGTATCCCAGAAGTGCAACACCCTGCACCCTTGTTTCGCAAAATGATGGCTCTCGTTTTGTCTCGCACTGCGCAGTCATGGAGTTTCGAATTTGGCGCGCACGCTCATTCGCCACGATGAAACCCCACCCGGCTGGTCTGCGACCAGCCACCCTCCCCTTTAGGGGAGGGATAAAGGCCGCAATGCGCAATGGATTACATCGCGCACCGACGCAGCCTAGCCGCGGAATGAATTACTCTTTTCCGCCGCCGAACCGGCGTGCCCACCAACCTGTTCGGCGCGGCTGGTTTGGCGTTGCAGTTTCAGGCGCGGAACTTGGCTCTGGCGCGGGTTCCGGCTGCGCCGGAACCGGTGCGGACCGCACGGCTTCATCGCTGAGATAAAGCGGGGCGGGCTCGCGCACGGTCGAACGCCGCCGCGGTGCATCGGATTCAGCGGGCCGTTCCGTCACATCGGATGCCGGTGAACCAGGTTGCGGCTGATAGGATTCCGCAGGCGCTTCGTAGGCCGGCTGCTGGAACGAATGCGCGGGCTGGTCGCTCTGGCCGACATGCGGCTCGCGCTCGAAACTATCACCTTCATGCTGATCGCCTTCGGCGTGGAATGTGGGGGCTTCAGCTTCCCCATTGCGACCGCGCCTGCGGCGGCCGCCGCGGCGGCCGCGCCGACGTCGGCGGCGTTCACCTTCTCCATGGCTCTCATCACCAGCCTCCCTGTGGCCGTGCTCAGGGCGAGGCTGCTCATCAGTCGGCTCGGTTTCTTCGCCTTCGTGCTCGGCAAGCTCGTCCTCGGCGCGCACTTCGGCGTGCTCGTGGGGAGTGTGCTCGTGATGCTGCTCTCCAACTTCACCACGGGGGCTGCGGCGCCGCCGCCGGCGCCGTCTGCGATGACTACCTTCACCGTTTTGCTCGGGCTCCGGCGCGCCTTCCGCTTCCTGCTCGACGGAGGTCTCTTCAATGTCTTCTTCGATGTCCTCGTCCAGATCCTCGTCTTCGACCGGGCTTGGAGCAATTATCGTTGCATGAGCCGCCAACGCGCGGGCAGCTTCGGGCGTGTGCACCTGCTCGCCCTTATCGACGGAGAAAGATAGCGAACCGCCGATCGTGTCGTCAGCATTGATTGTGATGGTGATCTGGAAGCGTTGTTCAAGGTCGCGTAGGTGCGCTCGCTTATGATTGAGCACATAAAGCGCCACTTCCGAGCGGCTGCGCACGATCAGATTATGGGTCGCACCCTTGAACAGCATTTCTTCAATGGAGCGCAGCAACTGCAGCGTGACTGAAGAAACCGAGCGCATGTGGCCGGTGCCGCCGCAGTGCGGGCATTTCTCTGTCGAGCTTTCAAGCACGCTTGTGCGAATGCGCTGCCGCGACATCTCAAGCAGGCCGAAATGCGAGATCCGGCCGACCTGAATGCGCGCGCGATCGTGCTTGAGGCATTCCTTCAATCTACGCTCGACCGCGCGATTGTTCCGGCTCTCATCCATGTCGATGAAGTCGATGACGACGAGGCCGGCGAGATCGCGCAGGCGCAACTGCCGGGCAATTTCCTCGGAGGCTTCGAGGTTCGTCTTGAGCGCGGTATCCTCGATGTGATGTTCGCGCGTCGCGCGCCCGGAATTGACGTCAATCGAAACCAGCGCCTCAGTCTGATTGAGTACAATATAGCCGCCGGAGCGAAGCTGCACGGTCGGTGAGAACATCGCATCGAGTTGGCTTTCGATGCCGTAGCGCGTAAAGACCGGCTGCGTATCTTTGAAGGGTTTCACGTTTTTCGCATGGCTCGGCATGAGCATGCGCATGAATTCCCTGGCCTCACGGTAGGCGTCATCGCCCGCGACGATCACCTCGTCGATATCTTTATTATAAAGATCGCGGATCGAACGTTTGATCAGCGATCCTTCCTCATAAACGAGTGTCGGCGCGGTCGAGCGCAAGGTGACATCGCGCACAGTCTCCCACATGCGGATGAGATACTCGAAATCGCGCTTGACCTCGGCTTTGGTGCGATTGGCGCCGGCCGTGCGCAGAATGACTCCCATGCCTTCCGGCACTTGGAGTTCCTGAGCAATTTCTTTCAGGCGCAGACGGTCCTGTGCGCTCGTGATCTTGCGGCTGATACCGCCGCCACGCGCTGTGTTCGGCATCAGCACCGAATAGCGGCCGGCAAGCGACAGATATGTCGTCAGTGCAGCGCCTTTGGTGCCGCGCTCTTCCTTGACGACCTGAACCAGCATGACCTGCCGGCGCTTGATGACTTCCTGGATTTTGTATTGCCGCCGGGAACGTGGCATTCGCTCGGGCACTTCTTCCAAAGCATCGCCACCGCCGACCGACTCAACAATTTCTTCCTCGGTATCAACGTCTTCAATGTGAGTATCGCTCGCTGCCGGTGCGTTCTCACTTACTTCGGAGGCGCCGGAGGCAGCAGATGTTTCGTCGGCAACAGGCGTCTCAAACTCTCCGGACGGCTGGCTGGATGACGGCGCATCGAGCTGGGTCCAAGCATTTTCGGGCGCGATGTCCGGCCCGGATGGGGCAGCCCTATCATGCCCGGTTTCGCTGATCGGCTGACCGATTGTTTCAACCGAATCGCGAGAGGCATCGTCATGAAAGCCTTCATCGTGATGAGCGTTCTCGTGGTGGCCAAGCTCGTGGTCACCAAATTCGTCGTGGCCGAGTTCGTCGGAAGCAACCGGCGCACTTTTCACGTCGCCGTCATTGCTGAAGGCCGCGGGTTGATGGCGTCGATGGTTGCGTCGCCCAGCGCGACGATCGACTTCGGCATCGGCTGCGCGATGTGCGCGCTCTTCTTCCGCAAGCAGCGCCTGCCGGTCGGCCATCGGGATCTGGTAGTAGTCGGGATGGATTTCCGAGAAGGCGAGGAAGCCGTGGCGGTTGCCGCCATATTCCACGAACGCCGCCTGGAGCGACGGCTCAACGCGCGTCACCTTGGCGAGATAAATATTGCCCCT
>DATAIA010000579.1:0-3841 GCA_036262895.1 Xanthobacteraceae bacterium | reverse complement strand
TGTCCAGCCAGTGCTTTGCGGCAGGAAAGCGCTGCCAATCCGGAAGCTGGGCCGACAACGAGACCTCTTTCCATTTCGGATGGAAGGGCGGCTTCTGGAAGCTCGGGAATTTCGTAAAGAAATTGTCCACGAACACCGAGAGTTTCCGATAACGCTCGGTGTTAGGCGCCCAATTGTAGGCCGCGAGCACGGCCGGCACCGCGATCGTGTCGACCTGTTCCTGGTCCGAAATCAAATTCGGATAATCCTTGGCCGTCAGAGTCGCCGGCAGGTAATCGCCCTGCAAAGGCTTCTCATAGTTGACCGTCACAAGATGGAAGCGATCGTCCTTGAAGGTGCTCACGGACTTGTAGGGCTTGCCGCCACAAACAATCACGGCGTCGATTTCACCGGCCTTCAATTTTTCGAGCGCGATGCGCTGCTCGATGTAAACGACCTTGGGTTTCATGCCCAGTCGCTCGAACACGGTCAGCGCCGTGACGAAGGTGCCGCCATTCGGAAGATCAACGCTGATGGTCTTGCCGTCGAGCTCCCTGAGGTTATGGATCGATTTCGAGGCGATGACGTGCATCTCTTCATTGTAGAGCTTGGTCACGTAGGTGAATTGCTTCTTGATGTCCTTCGCAAAGCCCTTTCTCTCGAGATAGTCGAGCGTGTCGGACCGCACGATGCCGAGGTCGACGCCCTGCAGGAACAGGATATCGGCGACGCTCTGCACTGAGCCGCGACCTACGATCGGGAGCACGCGCAACTTGTTTCCGTCATCGAGCACGGAGGCAAGATCGGCGCCGAACTGAACGTAAGTGCCGCCAATGGTGCCGGATATCAATGTGACCGTGTTAGCGTTCAGAGCCTGCTTGGTGGCCGCCGATCCGAACTGGAAGATTGCCTTGAGGCTTTCGCTGACCTTTGCCGGATCAAACTCGCCTTCCTCCGCGCTCGCAGCGAAGCCAAACGCCATCATGATGGCGACCATCGCCATTCCAAGTACTCGTCGCATGGATATCCCCGCTTTCTTGAAAGCTAGTTTTGCATTTGAGCCAGACGCTGCTTCGCGTCCAGTGAACCGAGCGTGGCCGCCTTTTGGTACCATTCGCGCGCCATTGCCGGATCGGGAGTAATGCTCCGCATGTCCGTCGTGCCCAGCACCGCCGGATCATAAGTTTGCGCCAGAAGCAGCGCGGCGCTCGCCTCCTGCGCGTCCGCCGCGCGTTCAAGCAGCAATCTTGCCGGCGCGAAGTCGCCGATCTCGATCAGGCCCTTTGCTCGCTTCATCAAGGCCGCCAGTTCATCGGCCTCAAGCCGCCTGACGGGCGCTGCTATAACCGGCGCTGGCTGCTCGGTTTCTTTCTGGGTCTGATGCGCGGCCCGAAGCGCGATCGCAATGTCATCGCGCGTCGGCGCAATTTTCGCGGGCACTGCCGCAGCGGCGATTTCGGGAGCGGTCTCCGCAGGGGGCGTGGGTGCGGCGCTGGCGAGTTGCACGACCGGGGCGGGCGCCGGAGTCGCTGGCTGCGGGCTAGACTGTTGTGGAACCGGGGTTTGCGCAACGGCCGGTTGCGTGCTGGAACCTTGGGTTGCGTCCGATTGCTCGGTTGCGGAACCACCGATCAGCGAAGCTTTCGCATTCGCAAACATGGCAAGCGGATTGTCTAAAGATACAATGGCAAGGGCAATCACTGCTGCTGATGCCGTAAAAATGCCCGCTTTGATAACACGCGGCCACATCCGCGCCCTTTGCCAGTTCCTCTCCCCGCCGCTCCCAAAACGGTGTCGGGGTTCGTCGGCTTCATGCGAAAGAAACAGCGGCATGCGGTCGTCAGGAAGTGCGTACCGATCTACCGCTCGCGATGAGTCATGATCCATAAATTCGGAATCGTCCGAATCCTGATCGAAAGGCGTGCCAATTTGCTCATCGTAGGGAGTGAAGCTCGTATTTCGTGCCATGGGGATGCCTCCACGCTGCTACGCAACATCAGGGCATACCGGCATTAGCTTCTTATATTTTTGTCGGCTAAACCGCCCCGCTACCGAGCGCATAACTCGCATTTTGAATCAGTCCAAAAAAGGACGATCGTCTGCACAATTTGGGAGATATCTTGATTTTATTGCGGCTTTCCGAAGGCAGCCCACAGTTCCGATCATGGAACTCGGTGCAAAATGGGTCAGGGGCGCAGGATCACTTTGCCCATCGCCTGCCGGCCTGCCAGTATTTTTAGCGCATCTGCGGTTTGTTCTAAGGGGAAGGTGCGGTCGACGTGCGATGAGATCTGGCCGTCTGCGGCCCACTTCACGAGTTTTTCGAGATTGGCGCGGTTCTTTTCCGGGTTGAGACGCGCCCACGCGCCCCAGAATACGCCCCTGATATCGCAACCCTTCAGCAGCGCGAGGTTCAGCGGCATCTTCGGAATTTCGCCGGCGGCAAATCCGATCACAAGGAAACGTCCTTCCCATGCGATCGAACGCAACGCCGCTTCGGCATAGCTGCCACCGACTGGATCGAAAATAATATCTGCGCCCTTGCCGCCGGTAAGCCGTCGCAGTCCGTCCTTGAGATCTTCCTTTGCGTAATTCAATCCGAGTTCAGCGCCATGCGCCTTTGCGAATTCGAGCTTCTCGTCGGAAGAAGCGCAGGCGATCACCTTGAGACCCATCAGCTTGCCGAGCTCGCATGCCGCAAGGCCAGTGCCGCCGGCAGCACCCAACACGGCCATGGTCTCGCTGCGCTTCAGGCTGGCGCGATCTTCCAGTGCATGCAGCGCAGTGCCGTAGATGATGATGATGCCGGCAGCGCGGTCGAAATCCAGATTGTCCGGAATTTTCACGATTGAATTTGCCGGCAACGCGATCTTTTCGCGCGCGCCGTTATGGCCGCACGACGCCACGACGCGGTCTCCGACTTTCAAATCGCTGACGCCTGAGCCAACGCTTTCAATTACACCCGAAACTTCGGCGGCCGGAGAGAATGGAAACGGCGGCTTGATCTGGTACTTGCCCTGGATCATCAGCAGGTCGAAGAAATTCAGCGCCGCGGATTTGATCGAGATCACGGCCTCACCGGGCCCTGCCACCGGATCGGGCACATCGCTCAGCACGAGATCATCGGGACCGCAATATTGCGAGCACAGAATGGCTTTCATGGACACACCCGGTTTTCGAACGCACTGTTGAACCTGAACGCTTCATGCCGGATTTGAAGCCGGGCTACAATCTGATTCCATGGTGATTCCGAAGCTGTCAGTCGATTGAGGATTTGACCAATGTTTGAAAAGAGCCTGTTGGAGGGAAAGCGGATATTGGTAACTGGCGGGGGCTCAGGGCTTGGCGCGGCGATGGGGCGCCGCTTCGTCGAGCTCGGCGCTAAACTGATCATCTGCGGTCGCAGGCTCGAGTTGCTGGAAGAAACCGCGGCTCGGATACGCGGCGACCTCGGCAGAGAGGTCGCCGCAATCAGGTGCGATATTCGAGATGGCGCCGCCGTGGACGCCATGCTGGATGAAATCTGGCGCGGAGCACCGCTCGACGTTCTGGTCAACAACGCCGCTGCAACCTTTATCGCGCAAACCGAGCGGCTATCATTTCGTGCAGCGGATGCAATCCTCGCGCCGACGCTGCACGGTGCGCTGTATTGCACATTGGGTGCAGGCAGGCGGTGGATCGAAGCACGACGCGGGGGCATCGTGCTGAGCATACTCTCCACTTCAACGATTACCGGCCGCGCTTTCACCGTGCCGTCCGCGATGGCCAAGTCGGCACTTCTGGCGATGACCAAAAGCCTCGCGGTTGAGTGGGGACCGAAGGGCATCCGAACGGTGGCGATCGCGCCGGGCGCTTTTCCAAC
>DATAIA010000578.1:0-2209 GCA_036262895.1 Xanthobacteraceae bacterium | reverse complement strand
TGGTCACTCCCGCATGTGCTGCGGCGTGGAATGACATTTCCATCCTTCGCATACTTGTGGTTATCTTCGATGTGTTAGCGATAAGTGCTGCTATTTCAAGCCCGCATATCGAATCAATGCGAAGGAGGCGGCCATGCACGGCGAACTTTGGCATGCGATCGCAAATGCGCTTCCCCGAACCAGTTCGCTGATCGCGCAGGAGCGCTTCTACGAATGGCACTGGGATATGCACCCGATGTGGTGGTGGGGTTGGGGACTCGGGATGATGGCAATGATGTTTCTTTTCTGGGTGATATTTATTGTCGGTCTCATTGTTGGGATTCGCTGGCTCCTTGGTAAAGGCAGAGAAAGGCCGCCGGATTCGGCACTCGAAATTCTGCGTCAAAGATACGCGCGAGGCGAAATCAACAAAGAAGAGTTTGAGGCGAGGAGGAAAGATCTCGCCGGATGATCCATTACTGCAGAGCGACTTTCGATTCCTTAGTGCCGAGGACCAGCCATGATTGATCCCATCTGCGGCATGACAGTAGCGCCCGAGCGCGCAGCGGGAAGCTACGCCTATAACGGTCAGAACTACTATTTCTGCGGCCAGCACTGTCTAACGAAATTCAAAGAAGACCCGGAGAAATTTCTTAGGGCACCGATGCAGGATCATGCTCATCAACACTCGACGAGCGTGGAAAATCCATTAACTTCTACCGACCCAGTATGCGGCATGAAGGTCGATCCGAAAAGCGCAGCCGGGAGCCAGGAACATGTTGGCCGCACGTATTACTTTTGTAGTCCACACTGCTTAACGAAGTTCAGAGAAGAGCCTGGCCGGTTTGCCGCCAGTCGTGGCCAGGCTGCGGTACAAAGCAAATCGGCAATCGATCCGGTCTGCGGTGTAACCGTGGATCCAGCGCGCGCGCCAGGAAAACAAAAACACGGAGAAGAAACGTATTACTTTTGCAGCCGCCGCTGCATGGTGAAATTCATCGCGAATCCCGACGCGTTTCTCAAGCCGGGTCCTCAGGAGGTCCCCGATCCCAGCGCCGTAGAGATCTCAATGCACCGCGCGGCAAAGGGTGTTCAGACGTCCTCTACGGGTGCTGACGCTCCGGAAATCTCAGCTGATCGCGTAGCGGAAAGTTCCCAGCCGGCCAAAAAGGACCATGAGGCTGGCGTCTACGTTTGTCCGATGGATCCGGAAGTTCGCCAAGACAAGCCAGGGCCTTGCCCCAAATGCGGCATGGCGCTGGAACCGCGCACGGTGACGTTACAGGAAGAAGCCAACCCCGAATTGGTCGATATGACGCGGCGCTTGTGGGTCGGCGTCGTGTTGAGCATGCCGATCATGTTTCTCGCGATGTCCGAGATGATTCCAGGCCAGCCGGTACAGCGCAGTATTTCTCCTCACCTGCTCAATTGGATTCAGCTTGTTCTCGCCACGCCAGTGGTGCTCTGGGGTGGCTGGCCGTTTTTTGAGCGCGGTTGGGCATCGATCGTCAACCGCAGTCTCAACATGTTTACTCTCATTGCCATCGGCGTCGGTACCGCGTTCATTTATAGTGTCGCAGCGACGCTTTTCCCCGACGCCTTTCCGCCATCGTTCCGCGGCCATACCGGCGCGGTCGGTGTTTATTTCGACGCCGCCGCGGTGATCACCACGTTGGTGCTGCTCGGTCAGGTTTTGGAGCTACGTGCGCGCAGCAAAACCAGCAACGCTATTAAAGCGTTGTTGGGGTTGTCGCCTAAAACAGCACGCCTGCTGCGAGACGACGGCGCCGAAACCGATTTGCCCATAGAGCGGGTCCAAGCCGGCGATCGTTTGCGCGTTCGCCCGGGCGAAAGAGTGCCAGTGGACGGCATCGTCCTCGAAGGTGCGACTTCGATCGACGAATCGATGATCACCGGCGAGCCTATCCCGGTGGAAAAGGTAATAAACAGCCGAGTCACCGGCGGCACGATCAACGGCACCGGAAGCTTTATCATGCGCGCCGAGCGCGTCGGCAGCGATACCCTGCTGGCGCAGATTGTTCGGATGGTGGCGGAAGCGCAACGCAGTCGCGCGCCGATTCAGAAGCTGGCCGATATTGTCGCCGGTTATTTTGTGCCCGCGGTGGTGCTGGTCGCTGTGATGACGTTTATTGTCTGGGCGTTTGTTGGACCGGCGCCGGCAATGGCGTATGCGCTGCTCAACGCGGTGGCGGTGTTGATCATTGCGTGC
>DATAIA010000577.1:0-1840 GCA_036262895.1 Xanthobacteraceae bacterium | reverse complement strand
ACCCGCATCAGGCTGTCCGATACTCAGAAGGTGATCGCGATTGCTCAACTCAGCGATGGTACATTCTGGTCCGACAGCGCGGATCTGATAGTCACAATCGCCGCCTGCATCGAGGGAGAATGAGCCATGGCCCAGGCGCTCATCAATGTTCCCCAAAAAGCCAAACGCGGAGACGTCATCGAAATCAAAGCGCTGATTTCACATCCGATGGAGACCGGCTACCGCCATGACGATAGCGGCGCAATCATCCCGCGCGATATCATTCGCTCGTTTATCTGCACCTATAACGGTCAGGAAATCTTCAAGGCTGATCTCTTCCCGGCGATTTCCGCGAACCCGTTCATCACCTTTTCGACGATCGCGACGGAAAGCGGTGAAATCATCCTGAGTTGGACCGATGATCGCGGCACGACGCGCAGCGAAGCCGCACGCATCGTCGTCGAATGAAGAAGTTGACCGCCCATAATCGCTTTATTGTTGCGATGCTTTTCGCGCTGCTAGCCTGTAGCGGTATTCCACGCGATCTCGCTGCCGACGAAATTGCAGCAAGCGACCGCCGCTCCGGCTATTCGTTCATGAGCCGCGACACACAATTGATGCAGGATGACGACAAGGCCAATCCAGGCATGTTGTCCGTGCTTGAAGGCGAGACCTTGTGGGGCACACGCGTCGGAGCGGAGAATAAATCCTGCGCCGATTGTCACGGCAACGCGCGTGTCAGCATGAAAGGCGTTGCCGCCCGGTATCCCGCATTGGATGCAAAAGCCGGACGCCCGATCGATCTCGAACAACGAATCAGGACGTGTCGCACCGAGCACCAGAAGGCGACGCCGCTGGCCTGGGAAAGCAAAGACCTATTGGCGCTCAGCACTTTTGTGGCTCGGCAATCGCGCGGCATGCCGATTGCGCGCAGTTCAGCCGAACTCGAGACTTTCATTGAATCCGGGCGGAAACTTTACACGGACCGCCGAGGCCAACTGAATTTATCTTGTAGCCAGTGTCATGATGACAATTGGGGCAAGCGCCTCGCCGGGAACGCGGTTCCCCAAGCGCATCCGACGGGATATCCGCTTTATCGCTTGGAATGGCAGGATATGGGCTCGCTGCAACGACGGTTGCGCAATTGCCTGAGTGGGATGCGCGCCGAAGTTTACAGCTACGGCGCGCCCGAACTCGTGGATCTCGAAATCTTTTTGATGTGGCGCGCCGGCGGCATGCCGATCGAAACGCCGGCCGTGCGCCCCTAGAGAGGGGCACAGTTGCCAACAATTTGGGTTAGTGCGCGATCCGTTCGGTCAGTTCGACCAGAGCCCGGCGCATCGCGGGGTCATTGATCCTGGAAAATGCGCGGACCAGACGAACCGCTCCGGCGGTCTCCAGAAAACCCAACCCGACATCCACGGTATCGGGACCTGCTTCCGGCGTATCGACTGTTGTGCTGGCGTAGAAAAACGTGATCGGAACTTCCAACACTTCAGAAATGCGCTGCAAACGTCCAGCTGCGACCCGATTTGCACCCTTTTCGTATTTCTGAATCTGCTGAAATGTAATTCCCAGCATATTGCCAAGCTCGGTTTGCGAAAGACCGCGTTCAAGCCGCAATGCACGAATGCGTTTGCCGATCTCGGCATCGCGCGGATCGCCGTTACGTTTTTTCATGGTTCCCCTCAAAAATCCAAAGGCTTTCAGATCCAAAAGTGCCTCGGTTGTTCCTCAAATATTGGCGACGTTGCGCCTACTTCCCATTTTTTGAATCAAACAAATAGACATCTGTAGATGACTTGGGTTCGATTTTGGATTAGCTGATAGGGGAAGCACCGTACCATTTCAAGTAGAAATC
>DATAIA010000576.1:0-1718 GCA_036262895.1 Xanthobacteraceae bacterium | reverse complement strand
CCCGTCTGGGTAGTACTTGCTTTCATGTCGAAATATGACCTGACATGGCCCAAAAAGCCCGGGCTTGTGCTCGTGAACCTTCTCGAATCCGTCGCGAAAGCAGTCGGCGAACGCCAGCGATTCAGGCCGCGGCCCCACGAGCGACATGTCGCCGCGCAGAACGTTCCAGAGTTGCGGCAGTTCATCCAGCTTGCTACGTGCAAGGACACGCCCAATTTTTGTCAGACGGACATCCGCTTCCGTCGTAAGTGGACATCCATTGGTGTCGCAGTCCGGCCTGAATTTGCGAAACTTATACATTCGAAATGGTCGTCCATACTGCCCAAGACGAATCTGCGAGAACAAGATTGGTTTTCCGCTTTCGATCCAAATTGCGAGCGCCACAATCAACAAGAGAGGCGTCAAAATGCACGACGCGACGCTAGCACACAGAATGTCGATCGCACGCCGAAAGCCGATATGCATCGGAAGGGACGGCCCGGAAAGCCGGTCCGCGGTGCGCACGCTCATGCGATTGCCTCCGCCCGGGTCCGCGTAGCTAGTGCGCCGATAAGACAACTCACGACCAGTTCGACTTTATCGGGCGTCATTTGAGGATGAAGAGGTAACGTGAGCTCCCGTTGGGCGAATGCCTCGGTTCGCGGCAAATGACAGTTTGGATAGAGATCATTGTAAAATGTCAGGCGATGTACAGGGGGATAATGGATGGTGGTCTGAATACCGACCCTGCGGAGCCGATCTATTACGGCCTGTCGCCTGATTGCGGCGGGAAGGACCACGGGCATCAGATGGTGCGCCGATTGCCGCCAATTTGCGAATGGCACTATCACCGAACTGCAGAGCTCTGCAATGAGCTTGCGATAGTGCAGCGACAGACGTCCCCTGATGGCATTCCATTCGTTCAATCTCTTTAACTGTACTAGGCCAACGGCGGCTCGCAACTCGTCCATGCGGTAGTTGAATCCGAGTATCGTCACATCGTAATCCGGGCGACGACTTGTGAGGCGCTGGCGTGTGGTGCTTGTCATGCCATGAGACCGTGCTTGCCTGATCCTTTCCCTCAATGCACGGTTGCGTGCGATGATTGCGCCGCCCTCCGCGGTGGTCATGTTCTTGTTGCCATAGAAGCTGAATGCCGCCGCCTCTCCAAACGTCCCGGCCAGGGGCAGCCCCGGCGCATGCGCGGCGTCCTCGATCAAGAGTAACCGCTTCCTGCGAGCAAAAGCCTGCCAGGCCTCGCGATCCGCCAGATAGCCGCCAAAATGAACAATGATCACGGCTTTGGTTCTTGCCGTACACTTGGCTTCGGCCTCTTCCAGCGACATTAAAGGAAGTGCTAGCGAGTCAATATCGACGAAGACCGGTCGTGCGCCTACGTACAGAACGCTGTTGGCGGTGGCGACGAAGGTTAAGGACGGAACAAGAACTTCATCGCCCGGCCCGATGCCGAGCGCATGCAAGATGAGATGGAGGGCGGCAGTGCAGGAGCCGACGGCCACCGAATCCTCGGCGTCATGCAGCCGAGCGAACGATTGCTCCAATTCACGAACTCGCTCTCCCATGGTAATCCAGCCGCCGTCGATTACGGCGTCCAAGGCTATCTTTTCTTCTGGCCCCAAAACTGGCTCTGATACCAATAGCATCTGCTTGTCTTGACCGGTTTATGCCAAAGCGACCGTCGGGAGATGCCGTTCAGGCTGCGTGCTAGCCGCAAATAC
>DATAIA010000575.1:0-2892 GCA_036262895.1 Xanthobacteraceae bacterium | reverse complement strand
CGCCCAGGCTGACGGCAAGCTCGTCGTCTATTCCGCAAATGACGCCAATCTCAACCGGTTCGTCTTCGACGCGTTCACGCGCGAAACCGGAATTCAGGTGGATGGGATTGAGGCGGGATCGGGCGTATTGATGCGCCGCGTCGCTTCCGAACGCGAGCGGCCTCTCGGCGACATTATTTGGGGTGTCAGCCGCACGCTTTTGCAAGTCAACAAGCCGCTGCTTGCCCCCTACCAATCAAAAAATAAGGATGCCGTTCCGCCGCAATATCGCGATCCGGACGATCAGTGGATCGGAACCAATCTGCATCTCCTCGTCGTTCTGCAGAACACGCAATTGCTCCCGACCGAACGCGGGCCGAAAACCTGGGCCGATTTGTTGCAGCCGCAGTGGAAGGGCAAGATCGCTTTCACTGACCCCGCGAATTCCGGCTCGGCGTATGCAAATGCAACCATGCTAGCTCAGCTTTGGGGCACAGGGGATGGCGGATGGGAGCAGGTCTCTCGTTTGTTCGCCAATACCAAGGTGCTCAACCGATCGACGCTGGTGTTTCAAGGTGTTGGCAGCGGCGAATTCCCGCTCGGCATGTCACTGGAATACGCGGGACTGCAATGGGCGAGCAATGGCGCTCCCGTCCGAGTCATTTATCCGCAGGATGGTACGGTTGCGTTGATGGAGGGCGTCGCCATTATTCGCGGTGGGCCCAATCCTGATACGGCCAAACAGTTTGTCGACTTTGTCACGCGCAAGGATGTGCGGGAGATGATCCTGCGCCAGTTTTTCCGCAGGCCGGCGCGACAGGATCTTGACCTCTCAACGTTGCCAGGAGGGATGCCTTCGCTCTCCACATTGAAAATCCTGGATTACGATGAAGATGACTGGACCGCAAAACGGGCCGAGGTCCTCCCAAAAATCCAAGACATTGTTCGCCGCACGCGT
The DNA here is from genome assembly GCA_036262895.1 of Xanthobacteraceae bacterium. Lineage (GTDB taxonomy): Bacteria > Pseudomonadota > Alphaproteobacteria > Rhizobiales > Xanthobacteraceae > AP-16. The sequence goes on along the minus strand of DATAIA010000575.1, from coordinate 1,955 downwards.
TGAGCAACTGAATGATGCGTCATTTGACCTGCGTTGTGTTTGAAACGACCAGTTGCTTTCGGGGTAAACAAGCGTGACGACAATCAGTATCGAAAACGTGGCCCGAAGTTTCGGTGGGGTTCGCGCGGTCGACGATGTCTCCCTCGAAATCAAAGATGGTGAATTTTTTACACTTCTCGGGCCTTCCGGATGTGGCAAGACCACGCTGCTGCGCATGGTCGCCGGATTTTGCGAACTCGATCAGGGCCGCATCTTATTTGGTGATAAACGGGTTGATACTTTACCGCCGCATCAGCGCAACGCCGGGATGGTGTTTCAGAATTATGCCGTGTTTCCTAACCTCCGGGTTGGCGACAATGTGGCGTATGGATTGCGGGCGCGGCGCCTTCCTGAAAGCGAAATTGCGGCCCGTGTCGAACGTGCCTTGAAGCTTGTGCAACTAGATCGCTTGGCGTTGCGCTGGCCGCATCAGCTCTCAGGCGGTCAGCTCCAGCGGGTCGCAATCGCGCGTGCTGTGGTGATTGAGCCGCATGTACTGTTACTCGATGAGCCGCTGTCCAATCTTGATGCCAAGCTGCGTATCGAAATGCGCGCCGAAATTCGCCAACTGCATCGCAAACTGGGATTTACAGTGCTTTATGTGACCCACGATCAGGAGGAGGCGTTGGCGATGTCCGATCGCATTGCCGTGATGCGCTCCGGTCGAGTTGAGCAGGTTGCAGAGCCGAGAACGATTTACGAGAAGCCTGCAACGCCGTTTGTTGCGAGCTTCGTCGGCATTACAAATCTGTTGAGCGGGGTGGTTCAGGCGCAGAAAGATGACTTGATGGACGTAACAGTGGCTGGCTCGCTTGTGCGTGCATCTGCCGGCAGTCAATCCAACGGAGAACCAGTCGTTCTGTCGTTGCGGCCGGAAGTGTTGCGCGTGATGGCGCCGGCAGATCCTTTGCCGCCCGGCTGGGCCACGCTCACCGGAACCCTGGGTGGCCTTGAATATCTCGGCCCCGTGACGCGGTTTCATGTTGAGCTTTCCGGCGGCACCGCACTGCAAATGATTGCTCTCGCGCCTCCAGCAACAAAGGGCGCTGTCACCGTTGGCTACGATCCGCAAAAAGTGGCCGTCATTGGGGCGCGCTCATGATATGGCGCATCAGGCGGCACGCTTTCCCGGTGATGATTTTTGGATTGGCTTTCTGCGTACTCGGGATCTTCTTTCTTTATCCGCTGTCGAAGGTTTTCGGGTCGAGCGTGCTTGATGCGAACGGCACGTCTTTGCGGCTTTGGAACTATGCAGAGGTTCTTTCGAACCGGTTTTTTCTCGAAGCGCTTGGTAACAGTTTGCTGATTGCTGCGATTGCAGCAGCGTTGACGATTGTCATCGGGGTTCCATTCGCGTTCTGTCTCGCCCGTCTGCCAATTGGCGGGAAGTCCATACTGCTTGCGCTCGCTGCGCTGCCTTTGGTGCTTCCATCATTTGTGAGCGCTTACGCTCTTATTTTGCTGTTTGGGCGGGCCGGTGTGCTCACATCTTTGCTGCGGACGATTGGTATCCCGTTTGAATCGATCTACGGAGCCACCGGAATTGTCGTGACTTATGCATTGACGCTCTATCCGTACGTCGTTCTCCCTTCCGTCGCGGCTTTTAAATCGGTCGACATATCGGTCGAAGAGGCGGCGCAAAATCTCGGCTCGTCACGGTTTCGCGCCTTACGGACTGTGACTTTGCCCTTGGTCATCCCCTCCATTCTTGCCGGTGGCATGCTCGTCTTCATTGAGGCGCTGGAAAACTTCGGCGTGCCGTTCGTACTTGCCGAAGACAAGCCCATACTGGCAGTCGAAGCCTTCAAACTCTTCGTCGGTGAAACCGCCGCTAACCCGGCATCGGCCGGCGTATTGGGCATGCTGCTGATCGTCTGCACAATCGCGGCCCTGTTGATTCAAAGGGGGCTTCTTGG
>DATAIA010000574.1:0-3070 GCA_036262895.1 Xanthobacteraceae bacterium | reverse complement strand
CTCGACGTTAGTGCCGTCGCCTTTTTTCTGCTGCCAGGAGAGCAGCATCCAAGTACCAACCAGTTGGTCCTTGAGCGATTTTTTCTGGCCGAGCGCGTCGAATGTCATGATGGACGATCCAAAAACCGCGATGGTGCATGTGGCAAAAATCACTCGCAAATTCACTGGCCTCTCCCAAGAGGAGATTGATAGCGCCGATCGAGTAACGCCACACGTTACCACGCCGGTAGCAAACGAGTAAGACTAGCATCGGCAGGACCGCGTCGCGCTTCGCGCGGCCCAGCCGACCAAGCTGAAACCGATCCGTCCTGATCCGCCCAAACTGACCGCGCACTGAAGGCATGATACTGGGCGATGCTTCGGGTCAAAAACAGGAATTGCGGTCGGTCCAAATTACTTCCGCTCTGCGCCTAAGAACGGACATTGGCACGCTTCCTCAGTATGTCCGCTAAGGGCCCTGCTACAAACTTAGTTAATTCGCTCCCAGACTAGCTCGGTCGTACGGATTTGTCCGCCGACCGAAATCGGCGGTGTTGTTAGCGTGATTCTATTGTTCTGAACTCGAACAAGCCGCACCAGATCGGTATCTACCCAGTTCTGCACTGAGGCAATTTCGACCCGATGAACGATCCTGTCGCCTGCTAAGGAATAGCGGCCAGCGTAAGAGAACGACGTCGCGAATGCCTCCGCCCGCTCGTCCACGGAAGCAGAAATGCGGTCACCGCTCGCAAGCGGCTTGCGGCCACTATGGCTGATTATCGCCATCACCCTGCCGTCCCTTGTGTACGTGATGAAACCCGAAGGGTTCGGACCATATGGGGCGTCGTTTCTATCACCGCCGCTAGTAGCTGACGCAGCAATCAATCGCCACGTCCCCGCAATTTGATCCATGGATTGCACTCCGTTTTGGGCATAGGCGACGCCGGAAAATCAGCAAGGCGCAAATCGCGATGCCAATCGCAACATCTCGATCCCCGCAAATCTATAAGTGAACGTCAGTCCAGGAAGTTTAGCACTTGGCGATGGGACTACGAATGTGAAATGACCCACAAGCCAGACCAGATTATGCAGCTCGTTGTCTGCTTCGGGTCATTCGCTACTCCCCTGCTCTGGCCGCACGGGGCGCGAAGTCCGCAATGGTCAGAAAGCTGACCTCATTCCAATGCTCTAACCTAACCGGCGGCACATGATTCCCTTCCTCTGCAACAGAGGAGAATGCCATGCCGAATCAAGTGATCGCGAACCCTGCGTGCAATAAGCGAGTGCCTTGGAATGAGGGAAAGCTGAGCGGGGCAAAGCCGCCGTTCCGACCCAAACACGTTGGTCAATCCAAACTAAACTTCAGATCGAAGGTCGCGCTCGCGACCTTGCCATCTTCAATTTAGCGATCGACAGCAAGCTTCGTGGCTGACATCGTCGCCATCCGGGTCGAGGATGTCGCGGCCGGCGGGTACACGGCAGACCCATCCACCGGAGCAAAGAACGGTGCTATTCGATCACCTCATCGGCGCGGGAAAGCAGTGCTGGTGGCACGACGAGACCGATGGCCTTCGCCGTCTTGAGGTTGATGACCAGTTCGAACTTAGTCGGTTGTTCGACGGGCAGATTGCCGGCCTTGGATCCTTTTCGAATCTTGTCGGCCATTACAGCCGCGCGCCGGAACAGCTCGTAGTAATTTGTAGCGTAGGAAATGAGCCCGCCTCCCGTCACTTGCTCGCGGTAGGTATAGATGGATGGGATTCGGCTTTGAATTAAAAATTCGGCGATCCTGGGTTGCTGACTGGCCAAAAAAGGATCGGCGACCACGACAACCGCGCTCGGCGAATACGGGTGAGGCTCCGAAATGCATCGTCCAGCTCCTGTTCCTGTCCAATCTCCACAACCTCGACCGGTACTTTCAATACTGCCGCCGCCTGTCGCGCATGCTCAACTGCGATTGCGCAATACGGATTGGTCGGGTTCGATAGGACAACGACGCTCGAAACACCGTCGATCAGCTCATTAACCAGCTCAAGCCGCTTGCCTTCCAGTTCGGCTGCCTGCGTCGAGAACCCCGTGACGTTTCCGTGCGGCTGCGCCAAGCCGGGAACGAGACCTACAGCAATTGGGTCGCCGCTTGTCATAATAATTGGGATGGCGGCGGTGGCATCTTTGGCAGCCAAACTTGCGGGCGTGCCCCAGGTCACGATCACGTCCACAGGCAGCCCAACTAGCTCTCTAGCGAAACCAGGATATCTGGTGGGGTATCCTTCGGCATATCGGTTCACCAGTTCAAGGGTCTGGCCCTCGATGTAACCGAGATCACGTAACCCATCTCGCAAGCCGTTAAGGGGCGGCCACTCCTCATTCGCCAGAACACCTACGCGAAAACTTCTGTTAAGACGCTGATCTTGCGCCGCGAGCGGCCCTGCCGCCGCGCTGCCAAGACCAGCGATGATGAAGTCGCGTCGCCTCATAATACTTGCGCCGCGGGACAAACAGAATGCCTTCGGGCCTGCCACTATGCCGCGAGGACCAGCAAATTGAAATGGGGGGCTTTGCGGCAATTTCGGGTCAGTACACTATGGACGCCGATGTCCGCCTTCGCTCGTTAGCCGACATCGGGCGGCAAACGTCTGATGTCTGCTCTCCACTCAACGGCGGCCATCAGAACAACCGTCGATTCCGTGTAGTGCCCATAAACGACATCGCACGTTGAATCGAAAATGGAAGAGGCCGTCAACCGAGGCGCCGCTGGCGCCTCAGTTTGAAAATGACGTCCATCGGAATAGGCCGGCATGTCCGCTAATTGCGGTCTAGCTGGCGGCGAACAACTCCCATTGTCCCGGCAGGCCCTTAAGTTCGTGGGATCCCCGTGCGGAGAATGTCAGTCCGGCACCGGCGACTAGATCAGTTAGAACCCTTGAAACGAGAACTTCGTCTGGTTGAGATTGCGTCATAACGCGAGCTGCGACATGAACGGCTACACCACCCACGTCCCCACCTCTCATTTCGATCTCCCCCGTATGGAGACCAGCACGTACTGGCAGTCCAATTTGTTTCAAGGCGGTCCGGATCGCCAACGCACAAC
>DATAIA010000573.1:0-1574 GCA_036262895.1 Xanthobacteraceae bacterium | reverse complement strand
TGGACCTCGCATGCCCGCAAGCAGTACGAGACCTTTACGGCGCAAGCCAAGGAACTCGCCGAGCTCGGCCAGAAGGTCGCCTCCGAGACGGTCGAGCCGATCAAGGCTTCCGCCTCGAAATTCTACAAGCCGGCCGCCTGACCGTTTTCCGGTATCATCACGAAAAGCCCGGGCGGATCGGCCCGGGCTTTTTGCTGTGTGAGCGGGGGGCACGGAAGTCCTTCAGCAAATGAACGCAAAATGCCCCCCGGACGACATAATCCGTGACGCCGCGGCCTTGCCAAAGCGAGGCGTTGCACCTAGTTTCCGGCCCGTTCGCGACCCCCTTCGAGGGCCTCGCGCAAGGATGCAGTTGTAGCTCAGTTGGTTAGAGCGCCTGTCTGTGGAACAGGAGGTCGGTGGTTCGAGCCCACCCAACTGTACCAATCCTTACCCCGCTGAATTGTCGCTTTAACTCGAATTGCTTCCAGGCCGCCGCGACATCTGTGCTGTGGCGCGCGGCCCACCCGTGCTTGCGAATCTGGATACCTTCACCCACAATTCTGCCAAATTTTGCCGTGGGGACGTTTTGGGGGGAGCGGATGTCGATTTTTCGAGCAAGACATTTTCAGTTTGGATTGCTGCTGGCCGTTGCACTTTCGATATCGCCGGCCGCCGCTCAAACCTACACCCCCGAACAGGAGCAGGCCTGCACCGGCGACGCGTTCCGGCTCTGCAGTGCCGATATTCCCGACGTCAACCGCGTGACCGCCTGCATGGTCGCAAAACAGGACCAGTTGTCGCCGCCCTGCCGCGTTTACTTCAGGTCTGATCCCGAGCCGAGCGCGGCGGCCCCGAGGCCAGCAACGCCGCGCAAGGCCGCGAGCACGAAAACACGCAAGGCCAAGAAGCCCGCGAAACCAGCAAGCTGACGCCGCGGACGAACACGGCGATACCTCACCATTTCAAGGCCCCGACGCGCGGCAGACTGACGCGCCTTGTGCGCGACATCTGCGATGAACATCTCCTTGGGCCAGAGGAGAGGATTCATTGAGCGAGCACCAGAAAGAACTCGACCGGCACTTTGCCTGGTTCGAGAGCAAGCTGCCGCCGCGGCCGGCGAAGTTCGTCGGCTGGCTGCGCAAGCCATCGTCGATCTACGCCCGCGTTCCGATCGCGATACTTCTGGTCGCCGGTGGCTTTCTCAGCTTTCTGCCGGTGCTCGGCCTCTGGATGCTGCCGCTCGGACTCCTTTTGTTCGCGCAGGATGTGCCGCCGCTGCAAAAGCCGATGGCGCAGGGGCTTGGATGGATCGAACGCAAATGGCTCGAGCGCGAGCGCGCCAAAAGCGAGCGTTAGCGCATCAAGAGAATGCATTGCGCCGGACAAGGCATTCAACCGGACCTGCTTCAGCCGTGACGATGCTGATTTTCGGTTGTGACCATGCTCACACCTGTGACTCAAAAACCAGCCTTGTTGGCAATTACATGGCTGCATCACGGCATCCAATAAATTTTTCTTTCGCGAATCAGCGCGGTGATTCATTTTCAGCTTCTGGGGTCAACTGGAGGCCAAGGTAATGAACGTCATAGTTT
>DATAIA010000572.1:0-9635 GCA_036262895.1 Xanthobacteraceae bacterium | reverse complement strand
AAAACCAGCCTTAGCGGGGGGCCTGAGCAATTTAATTATAAAAGCCCGCGCAAGAGCCCTCGCGCACAATCAAAAATCCGGCCCGTGGTCAGCCTTCGATTCGCGAGAAATCGGCAACGGCGCGGGTAGCCTCGCGGATCTCATTGAGCAGCTTCAGCCGGTTTTCACGAACCGTCTTATCATCCGCGTTGACCGTCACCTTATCGAAGAAAGCATCGACCGCCGGTCGAAGCTTTGCCATTGCAGTCATCGCTCCGGCGAAGTCTTCTCTTGCAATTGCGGTACTTGCGTCTTGCTTTGCGATCTCGATGGCCTCAGCAAGCGCGCGCTCCTCGGCCTGATTGTAAAGTGCCGGATTGGGCGCGCCGGCATAGCTTCGCGTGTCTTTCTTTTCCTCGATACGGATGATGTTGGTTGCGCGCTTATAACCTGCGAGCAGGTTTTTACCGTCATCGGTTTCGAGAAATCGTCCAAGCGCCTCAACCCGGCGCACGATCATCAAAACATCGTCCTGACCTTCAAGCGCAAACACCGCATCGACCAGATCGTGCCGCGCCCCCCGATCGCGAAGCAGGACCTTGAGACGATCAGCGAAGAAGGAAAGAAGATCGGCTTTGACGTTCTCGATTTCGAGAAAACGCGCATAGTTCGAGGCATTAAAAATATCAACGCCGTCTTCAAAGGCATTTTCAATGCCCGGCCTTAAAAACCGCTCTTTATTAATCCACCAAAATGCGTTTTCAGCCGCCGGATCCTTTGTTTGCAGACTGAGTGGATACATCCGGAAACTACCTGTTTCAGAGCGAAAACACAGAGCGGCGATTTCGGCGAAGTTCGAAATGTAAGTCGAATGAGCCTTCTCAATCAGTGAACGAATGGAAACTCGTAATTGATTTTCCAGTATCAGCCGGATGATGCCGAGCGCGGCGCGGCGCAGCGCATAAGGATCCTTCGATCCGGTCGGCTTTTCATCAATTGCCCAGAAGCCAACGAGTGTGTCGAGCTTATCCGCGAGCGCAACCACAATAGAAACGGGATCGGCGGGAACCAGATCGTTCGGCCCCTGTGGCTTGTAGTGGTCTTCGATCGCACAAGCGACGGCTTCATCCGCACCTTCGGCGCGCGCGTAATATTTCCCCATCAAGCCTTGCAGTTCGGGAAATTCTCCCACCACTTCAGTCAAAAGATCGGCTTTGCAAAGCCGCGCGGCACGGCCGGCCTTTACAACATCAGCATCGATCGCAGGCGCAAACTCCGCAACCAATCGCTCAATGCGGGCAATGCGCGCCGACTGCGTTCCCAGCTTTTCATGGAACACGATCTGCTCGAACTTCGGCAGGCGCGCCTCAAGCCGGTTTTTCAAATCCGTTTCATAGAAGAATTTGGCATCGGACAGTCTTGCGCGAATGACCCGCTCGTTCCCGGCGACAATCGCCTGACCGCCGTCCGCCGCCTCGATGTTGGCGATCATGACGAAGCGGTTCGCGAGTTTTCCCGTCGCGGGGTCGCGCAGCACGAAGCATTTCTGATTGGCGCGAATGGTGGTCCGGATCACCTCGGGAGGGATCGTGAGAAAAGCTTCATCAAACGAGCCTATCAACACCACGGGCCACTCGACCAAGCCGGCAACTTCGTGGAGCAGTGCTTCGTCCTCGATCAGTTCATACCCTTGCGCGAAGGCAAGCGTCTTGGCATCGGTCAAAATGATTTCGCGACGGCGCGCCGGGTCAAGCACGACCTTGGCGTCTTCAAGCTTTGCAACATAGTCCTCAAACCGGCGCACTTTGAAAGGCTGAGGGCCAAGAAACCGATGGCCGCACGTGGTGTCGCCTACGGCAACGCCGTTGATCGTGAATGGAACAATGTCAGGCTCCTCGGTTTGGGGCCCGAACGTCGCCAGCACCGAATGCAATGGGCGCACCCATTGCAGGCTGCCGGAGCCCCAGCGCATCGATTTTGGCCAGGGGAAAGCACGCACGACGGCCGGGATAATTTCCGCAATGACGTCGATTGCCGGGCGTCCCGGACGATCGATAAGAGCGACGTAAAAACTGCCCTTCTTCGGATCTTCTTGAATGCTTGCTTCGTCAAGCGAGGCCAGCCCCGCGCTTTTAAGGAAACCGCTGATCGCGGCTTCCGGCGCGCCGACCCGCGGACCTTTCTTTTCTTCTTTGAGATCCGGTTGCCGTGCCGGAACGCCTTCAACCGCCAATGCGAGCCGTCGCGGCGTGACAAACGCCTTGGCACTTTCATAAACGAGACCCGCGTCGACCAGACGATCGGTGACGAGCTTCTTCAAATCCTCCGCGGCTTTCGCCTGCATACGTGCGGGGATTTCTTCAGAAAATAGTTCAAGAAGCAGATCGGGCATTGTGAACTCTTGGAAAGCTTTTATAGCTTGCTGTGACTGCCGTCGCACAGCGCGCCCTTGGCGGACCGCTTGCACGCACAAAAGAAGACGCGACGCGTTTGTTCTGCGACCCACTCGACCGGCGCGAAGGTCGTGCCTTGATGCGAGCCATCGCAAAACGGCTGGCTCTTGGAAGAGCCGCAGGTGCACCACCAATAGCTTTGCCCGGCAACGACATCGACCGGCACCGGTTGTCTTCCGCCGATATTGGGTATGTCACTCATAAAGTGATGCCTCCCCCGCTTCCGTTTGAAAGCTGCGCAAGCATTACCCCGCGCCGCCGCCTTCCGTTGCAAGCCATGCCTCGCCGCAGCTCTTCGCAAGCTCGCGCACGCGCAGAATGTAGCTTTGGCGTTCGGTGACAGAGATCACGCCGCGCGCATCGAGCAGATTGAAAACATGGCTTGCTTTGATGCATTGGTCATAGGCTGGAAGCGCCATGAGATGATGGCGCTTGCCGCCTTCATTGCTCCAACCAGCCTCAAGGTATTTTTTGCATGCGGCCTCCGCCATCCGGAATTGTTCGAACAACATTTCGGTGTCGGCATGCTCGAAATTGTGCCGCGAATATTCCCGCTCGGCCTGCAAGAAGACATCGCCGTAGGTCACCTTGCGGGCATCATCGCGACCGTTAAAGTTGAGATCGAAAACGCGATCGACGCCCTGCACATACATGGCTAGGCGCTCGAGACCGTAGGTGAGTTCGCCCGCAACCGGCGAACATTCAAACCCGGCAACTTGCTGGAAATACGTAAACTGCGACACTTCCATGCCGTCGCACCAGCATTCCCATCCCAGGCCCCAGGCCCCGAGCGTCGGGCTTTCCCAATCGTCCTCCACGAAGCGAATGTCGTGAACGGCCGGATCAATCCCAATCTCGATCAGCGATTTGAGATAGAGTTCCTGAATGTCCGGAGGCGATGGCTTCAGGATCACCTGGAACTGATAATAGTGCTGAAGCCGGTTCGGGTTCTCGCCGTAACGCCCATCCTTGGGGCGCCGCGAGGGCTGAACGTAGGCGGCATTCCAAGGCTTCGGTCCTAGCGCGCGTAGGGTCGTCGCCGGGTGAAACGTTCCGGCGCCGACTTCCATGTCATAGGGTTGCAGAATGACGCAGCCCTGCTCCGCCCAGAAACGCTGCAGGGTCAGGATAAGGCCTTGGAACGATCGCGCCGGATTCATGTGATCCGGCCGCGTTATGGCAGACGTGGTTGAAGTCATTGCTCATTGCCGTGCTGCACGCGGAGCAGGATATCGAATTCTGCGACACGCGGCGTGCAAGCGGCGGAAACTAACGAGGGGCCGAAAGACGGTCAAGTTAAGCCCGTCCGTCAGAGCCCATATCGCGACCAATATGCGCGGGCTTCAAGGGCTGAAACAACGTCTTCGGCCAGACCCGGCCCCTGCCAGACCCGGTCGAAGAAAGATCCGACCCCGGGAATGCGGCGACCGAACAGGCCGCGGTCAGCCGATATCAGAGGGGTGGCGACCTTCTCGCCGTAACGCTCGCGCAAAATCGAACGCAAGTCGCCCAGTTGATCGACGAGGCCCAGTTCGCGGGCCCTGCGCCCGGTCCAGTATTCGCCCGAGAACAATGTGCTTTCCGGGCCGGAAATGCCGGTTCGGCGCGATTTCACGAGAGACATAAACGTCTCGTGAATCTCGCTCTGGATTGCTTTGAGACGCTGTACGTCGTCGGGCTTTTCCGGAAGGAAGGGATCAAGCATCGCCTTGTGCTCGCCCGAAGTATAAAGCCGCCGCTCGATACCAAGCTTCTCGATCAATCCGGTAAAACCGAACGCCCCGCCCACAACGCCGATCGAACCGACGATCGAGGATGGGTCGCTGATGATCTCATCCGCTGCACAGGCAATCATGTAACCGCCGGAAGCGGCTACGTCCTCCACGAAAGCAATCACACGCCGATCGTGCTGCTCGGCCAATTGACGGATGCGCCTGAAAATCAAATGCGATTGAACCGCCGAACCACCCGGCGAATTGATGGCGAGCGCGACCGCCTTTGCGTTGCGAACGGCGAATGCCCGTTCAAGCGAGCGCGCGATCGAGGAAATGGTCAATCCGGGCCTAAGCGGAGTGGAATAGCCGATGATGCCCGTCAATCGAACGACGGGAACAACCGGAATGTCACTACGAAAGCGTCGCGGAATCGCCGCTTTCAAAATTTCTAGTGCCCGCTCGGGGATGGTCGTCGAGGATGTTGTCGTCTCTGTCATGACAAGCAGATAAGCCGACCGCGGCGCAGGCTCAAGCTGCGTGTGCCGTCATCGGTTTGTTAACCAAAGCGATCTAGGAACCCTACAGCGCTTCCTCGATGGGACGGCTTCTATTTAAGCTGGGGATCCAATGAAAATCATCCTGCTTCTTATTCTGATCGGAACCTTGGCCGCGCTGCATCACTTTGGCCCGGGCGAGCCAACCGCCGAGCCGGAAACCACTCCAGCGGGCTAATCTCAAGCACGTGATTTCAGCGCGACAGCGCCGATTGGCGCATAGCATGCGTCACGCTAGCCGGAACAATCCGACGCGGCGTAGTGACTTTCATCAGAGTGAAAATCACCGCAAGTGTTGTCACATAGACAACGAGCTGCATCGCTGTCGGCTGATCGCTATAACCGATCAAGGTGTGTAGCGCGCGCCCCAGCAGACTTGAATCCGCCAGGATAAACGACGAGTCCCACACGATCGTATCGAGCGCAGTGACGATAGCCGCTCGCTCGAGAAAAGCTATCGATTGCGATGCAAGACCGGCCGCCAGAAACGCAAGCAACAAGCTTGTCACCAGGAAGAGGTGGCGGCTTGGAATTTTCAAGAGCCCGATGAATGTGAGCCAACTGACGAGCGCCCCGAGCAACAGGCCGACAAGACCGCCGCCCGCGACGTGAAGTCCCGTATCGCCTGATGCGAGCACACCGTAGAGGAACAGCACAACCTCGACGCCTTCGCGCAGTACCGCAACCCCGACTACGATTGCCAGCGCCAACAATGTCTTTGCTCCGCTGGCTACCTCCTGGCCTGTAGTTCGCATTTCCCGCGCCAGCTCACGCCCATGCTGCGCCATCCAAACATTATGCCAGATCAGCATGACGGCGGCGATACCGAGGATCGCCGCGTTAAACAGCTCCTGACCGACGCCTTCAAAGGCCGCCGATAGTGCAGCCGTGAAAACGGCGACGATGCAGGAGCCGATGATACCCCCGGTCACTCCCCCGCCGATCCACCATCCGCGCCGGGCAACGGATCCCGTTACGGCAAGCACAATGCCGACGATCAGACCCGCTTCGAAAACTTCGCGGAAGACAATGATCAGTGCTGCAAGCATACGCGATACTCGATGTTTTCAACGGGCCTATTGTATCACCAACGTGCCCTTTGTGCTTTGGTTGAAATCGTCAAGAAAGTTATAACGGCCAGGCTGCAATGGGCGGAGATTGATGATGCCCTCACTGTTTCCCGCAATGACTTTTTCCACACGCAGCGACACGCTCTCAAACTCCATCGGTTTGGCATCGAGGTTTTTGATCCGCAACGTGATGGGGCGATTAGCCGGTCCTTTGATTTCCGCGGGAACAAATTGATGATTTTTCACGGAAAGATGCACAACCGCCGCACCCTCTTGCGCCGACGACGCTCCGTTCAAGAGCATCGCCACCGCGACCAATGCCGCTACACCCGCCCACTTGGTTGTTTGCATCAAGCTACGCATTTTTTGTTCTCCTAAAGACGCATTTATTTAGATTGTTAGAACTCGACAGCAAACTTGAGCTTTGCCCGGTGCCGCGAGAATTCCGCAAGATTAAGTGTGCTGCTTTCGCCCACTTCATGGCCGGCGATCTGATATCCCCAAGCCGCCGACATGAACGTTTTCGGCGAAAAGCGCGTGAATAACGTCGGCCCCAGATAAAGCGCGTCACCCGTATATGTATTGAACGCGAGCCCGTCGTAGTGACGATAATAGTCAAGCTCAACACCGACGAGCGCCTGCGGAACAGGCCGGTATGCAAGCGCAATTGTCGCGCCGAACGTCGATTCCTTTTCCCACGTCCCGAACTCGGCCCGCGTTGTTTCCGGCTCATAAATCAGGTTGAAGCCCATAAAGAGCCGGTTCGGTATGAGTTCAACGTCGGCGTTGATCTTGGTCTCAAGCTCGTAGTTCACGACCCGAGTGCCGCTTGTTTCGTCAAAAGCACGCCAATTCGGTTCCACTGAGAGCGTGACGGCAAGTGGAGAGGATGCACTGCGCTCCAGAAGCATGTAGCGCACTTCGCCGAACAACCCCGTGAAGTTGCCCTTATTGATATCGTCGAGCCCGGTCACACCGCTGATGCTGTGATAGGAGGTCAGCGCTCCAAACTCGATCTGTAAATATTGGTTCGGCGTGTACTCGAATTCGAGCTTGGTCTGGGCGCGCGTGTAACGGCCATCGCGCTTGCCGAAGGTGCCGACAGTATCAACGGAGAATTCCTTCTCTCCTTCGAGACCGACGCCTGATCCTTCGGTGAAGCCAAAGATGTACTTGGTCTCGATTTCGTTGAAAGTCGTACCGTTATCGGCGCGCGCGTAATCGACGCTCGTGCCGCCAATCAGAAGGGCAGCGGCTAAAACAGCGGATGCGCAAGCCGATTTCGCAACAGAAGGAATACTAGGCTGTTGCCCCGCCAATACTTCGGAATGCAAGGTAATGTTCTTATAAATACGACCATTCGGTCGTCCATCACGGCAGTTCTTCACAGGACTTCCTCCAATATCCGGGGTTCAAGGCCCCAAGATCAAAGGTTTTTCCCACCACGGTGTGTGCGGATTAACTGCATAGGAGGGTCGTTTTGCTTAAAAGTCAATGCAAGCAGCAAAGATCAGAACGATTCTAACAAACCAATACTTCGGTTATTCTAGAATCGTTCTTATCTTTAGTTTGGAATCGTAATAAAGTGCCGAAAAACAGTGTTGCAACAAACAATTGGACCTGACGCTGGATCGTCAAATCCAGCTCAGATGCTCGCCTCTGCGCAACAAAGCCTCCGCGGCCTCGCTCGGCCGCCCATCATCACCAGCCAGAATGAGCGGTGGATTGATGACAAGCGGTGTCCGCCCAGCTTTGACGGCGCGGACCAAAATCCGAATCGCTGATGAATGCGGTTTGGGGTAAACCGGAATAATCTCGATGGTGCCAAAGCTTGACGAAAGTACATCCAGCACTTCGCCAAGAGCATCGGCACGCCAGATTAAAGTCAGCCCGCCTTCCGGCTTGAGCAAGCGATGGGCGCCTGCCACCCAGCTTTGAAGCCCCTCGCCTTCCATCACATGAGCGCGGCGGCGTTGCGGATCAGGTGACGGCCGCTGGCGCGCTGGATCGTTGAAGGGCGGATTCATCAACACGCGATCGATTGAAGCGGCGTGAATGTCCGCTGCCGCAAACGCCTCGGCAGGCGCCGTCGCATCGAGCGAGACAGCACGTGCACGATCTCCAAATCCATTGGCCACTATGTTTTCAGAGCAGAGTTGCGTCAGGCTGGGATCGATCTCGACCAGCGTTACGGAAACCCCTTGAACCCGTGCAGCAAGCGCAAGCCCCGCACCGCCAATGCCGGCACCGAGATCGACGGCATGCTCACCTGCCCTGGCGTCGGTTGCCGCGGCAAGCAGGATCGCATCATGACCAATCCGGTGGCCACGTTTCGGTTGACGCAGAATAAGACGGCCGCCCAACACGGCATCGTCGGTTGTTTCCATGGGAATGGAGCCGTTGGACATGGGAGCAATTAAAGGCCCAATTCGTGTGCCAAACCGGCGTCTTCAAGGACATTCCGCGCGGCGCGAACATGGGCCTCGCCAACCAGGATGCGCCGGGGCAGAATGCCGAGCGAACCTTCGAGCACGCTCATATTCTGATCAAATACCAGATGCGGAATGCCGGCACCATCGAGCAGCGCGCCGATGGCCGAGACCAGAACCGGATCGTTGGTGCGAACCAATTCGCGCATTATTGCCCCAAGGTTCAGCCGCGCTGCAAATTTTAATCGGAGTTTGGACTCTGCCGCAAATAGGCAAGCATTTTGACCTCTCGCCGGCCACGCGTCACAGTACCAAGCACCAAGCCGCAAGTCAGGGACAGGAACGCAAGCAGCATCAGACCGGTTGACGCCAACGCGGTCGGCAATCGCGGCACAATTCCTTCGTGCAGATAGGTCAAGAAGACGGGAATGGAGAGCACCACTGATGCAAGCCCGAGAACAAAACCGATGCCAGCGAAAAATGGCAGCGGCCGCTCCGACTTATAAAGCCGGGCAATGGTCCAAAGGATGCGCAAGCCATCGCGCCAGGTATTGAGCTTTGAGGCCGATCCTTCAGGGCGCGAATAGTAAGGAGTTGCGATTTCCGCCACCGGCATCCCGAGTTCGATGGCGTGAATCGTCAGTTCAGTTTCAATCTCAAACCCGCCGGACAGAACCGGAAACGATTTCACGAATCGGCGACTGAAAACACGATATCCGGACAACATGTCCGTAAAACGCGGGCCGAATACGGCCGAAACGAAGCCGGTGAGAATCCGGTTTCCAAGGCGATGACCCGGCCTGTAGGCCGCCTTTTCCTGATCGACCCGGGTGCCGACCACCATGTCCAGATGGCCGTTGATCAACTGCATGATCATCACCCGAGCGCTTGGGGCATCATAGGTCGCGTCGCCATCAACCAAGAGGTAAATGTCCGCATCAATATCGGCGAACATCCGGCGGACGACATATCCTTTGCCTTGATTCATCTCCCGCCGGACTACAGCCCCTGCCTCGCCGGCGATTTCGGCGGTTCGGTCACTCGAATTGTTGTCGTAGACGTAGATCGTGGAATCCGGCAGCGCAGCTTTGAAGGCTGCCACGACGTCCCCGATAGCGGCTTCCTCATTATAGCTTGGGACCAAAACCGCGATGCGGTAATGGGAGAGAGTGGCATCAATCTTGGCACGCGCAGACTGCGCTTTCGCGAGCTTGTCCTTGCTACTCTTCGGTTTTGCAAGCTTCGCTTTTGTCAGCATTGCGTCGGCCGGTGCCATTAAGATTAATCTCGCTTCTGTGTTTGCGACTCAGTTCACATCCGGACTTGCCGGTTCACCATAGCGTTTCTATGCTCGGATGTCGTTGTCGAGGCCTTTCAAAGCCCGATGATCGTTGATGTGGCAAAGGGATGGGTATCGTTGCGCTCAGCCCATCCT
>DATAIA010000571.1:0-16809 GCA_036262895.1 Xanthobacteraceae bacterium | reverse complement strand
CGAGCGCAACACCAGCAGCATCACCATCAAAGGCGTGACCTTCGACTCCGCGGGTCTTGGCCTTTCGAACGTGGACGGCAACACAGTCGCCGCGGGCTTCCAGGATAATGCTTCGGTTGACGCCACGGTTGACAAGATCAACGCGGGATTGACCAAGTTGCGTGCGCAGGCTTCGGCCTTCGGTGCGCAGCTCACGACCATTCAAACCCGGCAGGATTTCACGACCAACGTGATCAACACCCTGCAGAAGGGTTCGGATGACCTGACGCTCGCCAACACCAACGAAGAAGGCGCGAACTTGCTGGCCTTGCAGACCCGCCAGCAGCTCGGCACCACCGCTCTGTCGCTGTCCAACCAGCAGCAGCAGGCCGTGTTGCGTCTGTTCGGCTAATCCGAATACGCCTGACGAAAATGAGGACGGCGGGACTTCGGTCCCGCCGTTTTCTTTTGTGGACTGAGTTTTAGATTTTCGCATTTGCCCATATAGCCAATCACCTCATCCCAATCAGTGGGCGTTTCCCAGCAGGCATCCCGGCCAAGCGACTTCCCTCTGAAGCCCTACCTCAAACAAATACAGGGATGATGGACTCGGCTCTCGCGCCGCAAAGTTGCGCTCGGCCGGAGCGACGGCAGAGATTAGGGCCGGTTCCAGAGCGGCCATCCCGGCCACAGCCCCCAAGTCTGAGGCTCCGACATCCGGCATTAAGTGGGCGCAGCCTGCCTAAACTTGGCTGCGCAGCGCTGCGCCCCTTGCGAGGAATCCCCGGCGAGGCGATCATAGAAGCCGTTCAAATAGCTAATTCAAGGAGGCGCCGCATGCGTTTCGGTCCCGGCGAAACCGAACCCGGCGAGTCCCGCAAAGGCGATGGGGTCGCCCCCTCGCTCACAGCCGTCAGCGCCCCACAACACGTCACGTTCGAGCGCAGCGAGCTCAATCAAATTCTCGGGCTTTACGGCCGCAAAGTCGCGGCAGGCGAGTGGCGGGATTACGCCATCGATTTCCTCAGGGACCGCGCAGTGTTTTCGATTTTTCGCCGTACATCGGAAGTGCCGATCTATCGGATCGAGAAGAACCCGCGATTGGCGCGCCGCCAGGGCTCCTATAGCGTGATTACGGCAACGGGTCTCATTCTCAAGCGCGGCCATGAACTCAACCGCGTGCTCAACGTGCTTGAGAAGTCGCTGCGCCTTGTCTCTGCGTGAACTTCTTCGCACCGTCGCCAAATAAAAACGCCCCGGTTTAAGCCGGGGCGTTTTTGTTTGACCAGATACTGTTATCAGCGGCGATCGCCGACCAAGCGAAGCAGCGAAAGGAACAGATTGATGAAGTCGAGGTACAAACTGAGCGCGCCCATGACCGCCTTGCGACCGGCAACGGTGCCGTCATCCATCGGGCTATACATTTCCTTGATCGTCTGGGTATCGTAGGCAGTCAGCCCCGCGAAAATACCGACGCTCAGGACCGAGATGATCCATTGCATCTGCGTGCTGCCGAGGAAAATGTTGACGATGCTGGCGATAATGATGCCGAACAGGCCCATCATCAGGAACGAACCCATTCCTGACAGGTCGCGTTGGGTCGTGTAACCCCACAGGCTCAGGCTTCCGAAAGCGGCCGCCGAGATGAAAAACACCCGCGTGATCGAGGTCCCCGTATAAGTGAGAAAGAGGACCGACAACGATGCCCCAAGCAACCCGGCATAGAAGAAGAACAGCGAACGTGCCGCATTTGCCGAAAGGCTATCGATTCGGAAACTGAGGAAAAACACCAAGCCAAGTGGCGCGAGCATCAGCACCCATTTCAGCGGGCTGTTAAAAAGCGTAGCCCCGAACGGCGTGAGCGAGAGAGCGCCGGCGGCGTTGGTTGTGACAGCAAGCTGGAAGGTAAACCACGCGACAAGGCCGGTCAGCGCCACGCCGACAGCCATGTAGTTGTAGACACGGATCATATGAGCTCGCAGGCCGGCATCAACCGCCGTCGCGCGCTCGGCGCCCCAGCGAGAGGTAGCCGCGAAGTTCCGATCGTAGTCCGCCATGGAAGTGTCCTCTTTGGCCCCGCAAGCCGTCTATTAACTAACCAGACCGGCTTGGCACGGGGTGAGCGGTGCCCGCGGTTATAAGGCCACGACGCACCTGATGGGTATAATCTAATCCTGAACCGGTCCGGGCGCCAGATACCGCCAGATCGTTATTTTGCGCGGCTTACACACTTCAAAAACGAAGCCCTGCGCGCATCGCGTGTCCGTCAACTTCACCACACGCGCACAGGGCCTTTACGATTTATTTACCATGATGGCGATTTTCCTTCACTCCTGACGCTGCCCAAACAGCTGCAGCAGCATCAAAAACAGGTTGAGAAAATCGAGGTAGAGCGAAAGCGCGCCCATGATGGCGGAGCGCTCCAGAACCTCGCCCTGCATGGCGCCGGCCACATACTCATCCTTCAGGCGTTGCGTATCCCAGGCGGTCAATCCGGCGAAGACCAACACGCCGACCACCGAGATCACGAATTGCATCGCTGTGCTGGCGATGAAAATATTGACCAGGCTGGCGATGATGATCCCAACGAGACCCATCATCAGGAACGCGCCCATCGCCGAGAGATCGCGCTTGGTCGTGTAGCCCCAGAGGCTGAGCGCCCCGAACGATGCCGCGGTAATGAAGAACACGCGAACGATCGAAAGATGGGTGAAAACCAGAAAGATCGACCCGAGCGAAATTCCAACAAGCGCCGCATAAACAAAGAATGCGACGCTTGCCGCCTGCGGGCTCATACTGTTGACGCGAAAGCCCAACAAGAAAACCATGCCGAGCGGCGCCAAAATCACAACCCATTTAAGTGGGCTTACAAAGAGCGCGTAGCCGACGCTTGTCAGATACAGGTTGCCGGCAATCCGAGCCGGAACCTGGGCCCCGTTTGCCAGCACTGTTGCCGCCGCACTGGGATCAGCCGTCACGGACAGCAGGTAGATACCGAGCGCAGCAGCACCGGTGATGGCCATGCCGATGACCATGGTGTTGTAAATGCGCAGCATATAGGCGCGCAGGCCTTCGTCGATTAATGCCGTATCAGCGCGCCCCCATGGACGGCCATACCGCGTGGCGGCCGCATTGCGATCAAAATCCGTCATGGCGATGTCCTCGTGTTTCCCCTCACTCGCGCATGATCAAGCGCGACCTGGAATGATATGGGAAACGCGCAACGGGTCGGCAAGATCTGGTACCTGTCGAGTAAAACGCACTAACACCAGCGGCTTTTTGCCGCAAAATGTTCGAAGGCGGCACTCAGAGATGACGCAACACGGCGGCGGGTTTCTGGCCAAGCGCACTGAACGTGCCAAGCAATCCAAAGCAAACAGTGAGGAGAAGTGCGCTGAGCGCCGCGGTCAGCGCCGGAGCGGGTGACCATACAAATCCGAGATCCATGACTTCGGTCGTGATCAACGCGGCAGCAATTGATCCTGCAGCCACACCAAATAACACCGTTGCAAGACCAAGCAGCAGATATTCCAATGCATAGGCGGCAAGCAGCCGGGTCCGTGTGGCGCCCAGCGTCTTCAACACAACCGCATCATAAACGCGATGGCGATGCCCGGTCGCAAGTGCGCCGCCAAGCACCAGGATGGCCGCAATCAGCGTGATCGAGCTTGCGCCCCGGATTGCAAATGTCAGATCGAGGACGACCTTGCCGACGGCCTCAAGCGCATCTTTGACCCGAACAATCGTAATTGCGGGAAACGCGTCCGCGACTGATTTGAGAAGTGCAATCTCCTGCGCGATTGTGCCGCCGCCGGGATAGGTCAAGGTTGCGATGTATGGGTGAGGCGCGCCCCGAAAAGTACCGGGCGAATACACCAGAACAAAATTGATGCCGAGCGTCTGCCAGTCGACTGCGCGCAGGTTTACAATTTTGGCAGTGATATCCCGGCCAAGCACATTGACGACGATTGGATCGCCGATCTTAAGGCCCAATCCCACAGCCGCCTTGTTTTCCAGTGAAACCAGCGGCGGCCCGTCGTAATCTGCTCTCCACCACTCGCCGGCAACCACGCGCGAGCCTGCCGGCACATCGCGAGAATCCGTGATGCCGCGATCGCCCTGCAAGACCCAGGCTGTATTTGCAGCAGGCTGCAAGTTCTCGGCCTTGATGCCTTTCGCACTGACGATCCTACCGCGCAGCATCGGCACCCGTTCAAATTCCGCAGCAGGAGCGTGCGAGCGAACAAATACATCGAACCGCGTAGCATCGACTTCCTGAATATCGACAAAGTAAAATGAAGGCGCGTGTTCAGGCAGTGCGGCAGAGAATTGCCGCCGCAAATTGCCGTCAATCAATGTCAGCGTCACAAGCAGCGCCAAACCAAGCCCAAGCGACAGCACGATGGTCGGCGTCAGCGCACCCGGTCGATGGATGTTGGCAATAACGAGACGCAACAAAGTCGCCCGCGGACGAGGGGCGCGTCGGGCAAGCCACATCAGCAACGCCGCAATCAGCCGCAGCCCCAGGAATACGCCCGCCGCCGACACGACAAACATGACCGCCACGCGACGATCGAAAGCGATGGCAACTGCCGTCATTGCAAGAAACAATGCGGCAAGAACCGCAGCAACAATATATTGCGGACGCGGCAGTCGCCGCTGCGGCGCAACCATATCGCGAAACAATGCCGAGACGGGCACGTCGTGTGCGCGACCAAGCGGCCATAAAGCAAAGGCAAGCGCGGCAAGCAGGCCATAGAGGCAACCGACGGCAAGTTCGCCCAGATGGACCGCCGGTTCGATCGGTATTGGAATGATCGCACCAAATGCCGCTGTAACGACAAAGGGCAGCGCAGCACCCATGACGAGGCCGATGCCCGTTCCAAACAAAGCAAGCAACATCACTTCCGTCAGATAAATGGAAAAGATCATCGCGCCCGTAGCGCCGAACGACTTCATCGTGGCGATCACTTCGCGCTTGCGATCAAGATAGCTCTTGACGGCGTTGGCAACGCCAACACCACCGATGAGCAACGCAGTCAATCCAACCAGCGTCAGAAATTGCGAGAATCGCTCGATGTTGCGGCTCAACTGCGGGGAAGCATTAGAGCGCGTCCGAAGATCCCAGCCGGCTTGGGGAAATTGCTGGTGCAAGCGATCAGCAATCAGGGCGGCGTTTTGGTCGTTTGCTTGGTTCTCGGGAAGCCGCACACGATAATGCCAGCGCACCAGACTGCCTGGCTGAATGAGGCCGGTTGCGCGTAGCGCCGCTTCGCTGATCAGCAATCGTGGAGCAAAGGCAATTCCGGCAGCAATTTTATCGGGCTCGCTTGTTAATGCCGCACGAATTTCAATCGATACTGACCCGAGCGCAATGCGTGCACCAGGCGCAAGATCAAGTCTGGCAAGCAGCGCTGGATCAGCAATTGCGCCAAAGACTCCGCCCTTCGCCGCAAGCGCCTGTTGCAGATTGATCGGCGGATCCAGCTCCACCGCGCCGGACAACGGATAAGCACCATCGACGGCCTTAACCTCGGCAAGAGCGGTGCGTTCGCCGGGACTGCGCACCATTGCCCGCGTCGTCGCGGCAACCGAAACTTGTCCCAGCCCATCGAGAAATGCGCGCTCGGCCGGATCCACCTCGCGATGGATCAAAGACACCGCAACATCGCCACCGAGAATGACGCGGCCTTCTCGCGCCAGGCCGTCGGAAAGACTGCGTGCAATCGAGCCGACCCCGGCGATCGCCATCACGCCAAGCGCGATGCACGCAATAAACACAACAAACCCGCTGACGCCCCCGCGGAGATCGCGCAGTGCCAAACGTATCGTCAGCGGCAATCCGCTTTGCGGTGATTTCGTTTTTGGGCGCGCCACGACATTCATGCAGGCACCCGCCCAGGCGATGCGTCCGCGGGCTCGATGCATCCTGAACGCAAGCGCACCACGCGGTCACACCGTGCAGCCAGAGTCGAATCGTGAGTGACGAGGATCAACGTCGTACCGCGCTGCGCATGACCGGCAAACAGCAGATCGACGATCTGCTTTCCGGTTGCCTCATCGAGATTTCCCGTGGGCTCGTCGGCAACGAGGATTGCCGGATCGGGAGCAAGCGCACGGGCCAGGGCGACCCGCTGCTGCTCGCCGCCGGAAAGTTCGGCCGGATAATGTGTCAGGCGATGCGACAGGCCAACCGCTTCCAACTCACGCTCGGCGCGCTCGAATGCGTCACCCATGCCCGCCAGTTCAAGTGGAACAGCGACATTCTCAAGCGCTGTCATGGTTGGGATCAAATGGAACGACTGAAAAACGATGCCGACATGACGCCCGCGAAAACGCGCGAGCGCATCCTCATCAAGCGCGCCGAGATCGTATCCGGCCGCGATGACCTTACCGGCATCCGGACGCTCCAGACCCGCCATGACCATCAGCAGCGTCGATTTGCCCGAACCTGACGGGCCGACAAGACCAACGGTCTCGCCTCTCCCAATGGTCAGGCTGATACCTTTAAGGATGTGAACCCGCGCAGCTCCCCGCCCCAGCGAAAGCTCAACATGGGAGAGCGCAATTGCCGGTGATGCGGACTGGCTCAGGGTCGAAATATCATCCATGGGTTTTTCCGTTGAGAGGTCCGCACGAGCCTGCATTCGCTTCCAGGATCCGAGCTTGCGAAAGCGCACCCTCGCCCCAAGCATCGGAATCAAAGAACATTATCAAGTTTAAGTCTGTCATGTGGTCTGGTTTGGACGTTAGAATCACCCGCTCATATGGGAAATGGCCTGCCGTGGTCCAGAGTTTTGGCAAAATGCATCGGTTCACAATGGCTTGCATCGGCTTGGGGTTGGGCATGATGGCTGCGGCCCTCCCCGGCGGCACCGCTTTCGCCGCGGACCGGTCAGTGAAAATCGTCGCGCTTGGAGATTCGCTGACAGCAGGATACGGCCTGCCCGCGGACGCGGCATTTCCGGTCCGACTGCAACAAGCCTTGCGGGCCGACGGGATTGCCGCTGAGATCATCAACGCGGGCGTGTCCGGCGATACCAGTGCCGACGGCTTGGCGCGACTTGATTGGTCGGTACCGGACGGCACCGATGCGATCATCCTCGAGCTTGGAGCAAACGACGCATTGCGCGGGATTGATCCGAAACTAACGCGCACAGCACTCGATACGATTCTGCGCCGCTTGCAGGACCGTCACATAATGGTCCTTCTCGCAGGCATGCTGGCGCCCCCGAATATGGGCGCCGAATATAAGCGTGCTTTCGACGGAATATTTCCCGACCTCGCGGCACGATATGGCGCAACCTTCCATCCATTTTTCCTTGACGGCGTTGCAGCCAATCGAAGTCTGACGCAACCTGACGGACTGCACCCGACCGCAGCGGGCGTCGATATGATCGTCAGCAAAATCCTGCCGAAGGCAAAAGAACTGGTTGGCCGCACGCGCAAAGATCATAAGAACTGAATTGCGGGCCTTACCGATTGCGGAGGATAGATGCCGCGGCTCTTCACGGGACTTGAAATTCCGGCCGATGTCGGCATGGCGTTATCGTTGATGCGCGGCGGCCTGCCGGGGGCGCGCTGGATCGATCCAGAAAATTATCATCTTACATTGCGGTTCATCGGTGACATCGATGACGACCTTGCGCGTGAAATCGCTTCACTGCTCGAGCAAATCAACCGGCGCGGTTTTGAGGTGCGGTTCGATGGGCTTGCATCATTTGGCGGGCGCAGACCGCGCGCCGTCATTGCCTCGGCGGTGCCTGACGCCCGGTTGCTTGAACTGCAAGCCGAGCACGATCGTTTAATGCAGCGTGTGGGTCTTGAGCCTGAAGGACGTAAATACGTGCCGCATGTGACACTGGCGCGGCTTCGCGATTCATCAAGCCATCAGGTAGCTGACTATCTTTCGGCACGCGGGCCGGTTCGCGTCCCCGCATTCCGCGCTTCGCGTTTCGTCTTGTTTTCATCGCGTTCCTCGGTGGGCGGTGGCCCTTATGTTGTGGAAGCCACCTACCCGCTCGCCGCTTAAGGAGAGACAGCCATGACACGTGAAAAACTTGTTGGCGATGCGCGCAAGGCAGCACTCGCCAAATTACCGGACTGGAGCGAAGTCAAAGATCGCGATGCCATCACCAAGACTTTCGTCTTTAAGGACTTCAATGCAGCGTTTGGTTTTATGACACGCGCCGCACTGGTCGCCGAAAAGCTCGATCACCATCCCGAATGGTTCAACGTCTACAAAACAGTTGAGGTCACGCTCTCAACCCACGATGCGCAAGGCTTGACCGAATTCGACATCGCGCTTGCGCAGAGCATGGACAAAATCGCAAACGGATAGTGCGACTCCCTTGGCAGAGGTCGTAACCGCTCGCGCCTCAGCAGATGGTCGTGCGTCTGGTAATCAGGCGGTACGCGCAACCACTGCATCAATCCATTCAGCAAGCGCATCGAGCAGGTGGCCACGCACTTGCGCATCTGTTGATCCGCTGCGCACCCGGACGTGAAAAGAATGATCGGCATCTTCAAAGAGTTTCAGTGTCGCTCGCTGACCTAATGCCTCGCAAAGCGGCTCGATCAGAGTAAGCGCCGCAAGCTTGTCGCGCGTACCCTGCAGGAACAGCATCGGGATCTGCACATCGAACAGATGTTCGCCCCGGTTTTGTGACGGACGATCGGCGGGATGCAGCGGAAACCCGAAGAAAGCAAGGCCGCGCACATTGGCAAGCGGCTGTTGCGCTTGCGCCTGCGACGTCATCCGTCCGCCAAATGATTTACCGCCTGCAAACAAGGGCAATTGCGCCAAGAGCGCACTTGCTTGCCTTACAGCCGCGCGGACAACCGCATGCGCAACCGCCGGCGGATCGGGCCGTTTGCGGCCCTGATCCATGTAGGGAAATTGATAACGCAATGTTGCAATGCCGCGCTCGGCAAGTTCTGTCGCAACGGCAGCCAGAAACGGATGGCCCATTCCCGCGCCGGCGCCGTGCGCCAGAACAAGACCGGCTCGCGCAGTCGCCGGCATCTGAAGCAGCCCCGATACACGAAGCGTGTCATCGACCGGAATGGTCACGCGCTCCACGGCAGATGACATTGTCGCACTCGCAATTGTGGATCAGATCCGCAGCAGCACTTTTCCTTTGACGCTGCGATCGGTCAGCGCATTCAAAGCATCGGCAATCTGCTCAAGCGGATAAACCGCATGGACATGCGCGGAAAGCTTGCCGTCGGCGCACCACTGCACCAGCTTTTCCATGTTGGCCCTGTGACCCTGAGGCTCTCGCTTTATCCAGGCCCCCCAAAACACGCCGACGATGTCGCAGCTCTTCAACAACACCAGATTGAGCGGAAGCTTGGGAATTTCACCGTTCGCAAATCCGACCACAAGCAAGCGCCCGCCCCAGGCCATGGCGCGAACCGCCGCTTCGGCATAGGGCCCGCCGACCGGATCGTAGACAACATCGACACCGCGTCCATCGGTGCGATTGCGAAGCGCCTCCTTGAGATCCTCTTCTGCATAATTGATGGTGTCGTCCGCTCCATGGGATCGCGCAAAGGCGAGCTTGTCCGCGGACGATGCACAGGCGATAACGCGCGCACCCATCAATTTGCCGAGTTCAATCGCTGCAAGTCCCGTCCCCCCGGCCGCCCCCAGTACCGCGAGGGTTTCTCCGGACTCAAGCTTCGCGCGATCCCGAAGCGCGTGCATCGTAGTGCCGTAGGTGACGGTAAGCCCCGCCGCCCGATCGAGGTCGAAGCCATCGGGAAGTTTCAGCAATCGATCGGTGTCGACCGCGATGCGTTCGCGTGCGGCTCCCCAGCTCGAATATCCGAGCACCCGGTCGCCTACTTTGAAGCCAGTGACCCCCGCGCCAACCGTCTCAACATGCCCCGCGAATTCCCCCGCCGGAGAGAATGGAAAAGGCGGCTTGTGCTGATACTTGCCTGCGATAATCAGCGTGTCGAAAAAATTAAGCGCGGCGACAACAATTTTGACGACGACTTCGCCGGGCTGCGGAACGGGATCGGGAATATCCCGCATTTCGAGATCGGAGGGACCGCCGAAACGCGTGCAGAGAATTGCTTTCATAAGTCAGACGCCTTGGATGAGGGAGATCACACAGTATCGTGCCCACCCCTAGGTGATGGCAAGAAGCCAACATACTCGGCTAAGTTTTATGGCGAGGCAGATTGAAGCGTGCTTCCCATCTTTTTGCGATAAAAGAGCGCGGAAAAGCTCTGGGTCGGTTGGAATTTGGTTTGAAGTTCTCGGCCGAACTTGCTGCAATAGGACAAGCTCGCGGTTTTGCGTTCCGAGCCGTTCTAAATTATGAAATGAACAGTTCCTGGACACGTGCTAGAAGCATGATCCGGAAAAGTGGGAACCGGTTTTCCGAAAAGATCATGCTCAAACAAAAGGATAGAGCGCGATCGTGATTCAATCTTTTTTCATCGCGCTCTAGTGAGGCCCGATGTTCACAAAACAGTCATTCCGATTCGCGGCACTTGTCGCTCTCGCAGGCGTGCTGGTACTTCCCGGGCTTGCCGCTGCGCAAGCGCCGGCGAAACCGAAACCAGCCGCGAAGCCCGCAGCCCCGCCAGCACCCGGCGGGGCGACGCCGACACTGCTTGGCCAGTATGGTGATTGGGGCGCCTATGCCGCCTCTAACGGTGGACGCAAAGTCTGCTACGCACTTGCAAAGCCGTCGAGCTCTCAAACCAGTCCGCCGAATCGCCCGCGCGATGCCGCTTTTATATTCGTCTCAAATCGCCCCGCCGAGAACGTCCATAATGAAGTATCGATCATGATCGGCTACGCCTTCAAACCGGGTTCGGAGGCAAGCGTCGAAGTCGGGACGAACAAATTCGCGATGTACACGCAGAAGGATGGTGCCTGGATCAAAAATGCAGCTGAGGAAGTCCGCATGGTGGACATCATGCGCAAGGGAGCCGATCTGGTTGTTACCGGAACATCCGGGCGTGGCACACAATCAACCGATCGCTATTCCCTCAAAGGGCTATCCCAGGCGCTCGACCGCGCGGCGCAGGACTGCAAATAAGACATCGACCGGCGCGCTTTGGCGCTTGAGGTCCAATACGCGGCTACCCTCGCGCGGTTACCATATACTTGGCCTATAAACCGCGTTTGCGAAGCCTTGCTGCGGATGCCGCTCCGCTGTGGTAGATGACATATAAAATCTTACATTTTATGGCTTTACATGAGCATTTCGCTCCAGACCGAAACCAAATCTGACGTGGGCGCCTTGGAAAATCCGAGCGTTTTGGAAAAAGCACCGCTTGAGCGGTATGTCGCGCCCAAGAAGCCGTCGCTTGTCGGATTAAGCAGACTTGCGCTCGGCGAAGCGCTAGGTGCGATCGGAATCCCCGATCGTCAGATCAAAATGCGTGTCCAGCAGCTTTGGCACTGGATGTACGTCCGCGGCACTACGTCATTTGACGACATGACCAGTGTTTCGAAAGAGCTGCGGCTTTTGCTCGACCAGCATTTCACGCTGGCGCGCCCTGAAATCGTCGCCGAACAAATCTCCGTTGACGGCACACGCAAGTGGTTGCTGCGCCTTCCCGGCGAGCATGCGGGCGAAGCGCACCACGAGGTCGAGTGTGTCTATATTCCGGAGACGGATCGGGGAACGCTCTGCGTTTCCAGTCAGGTCGGCTGCACGCTGACGTGTTCCTTCTGTCACACCGGCACCCAGCGTCTGGTCCGCAATCTCACTCCCGGCGAAATCGTCGGGCAGATCATGATCGCACGCGACCGTCTCGGCGATTGGTTAGGCGCGCGACCGGCGGAGGGGCCTGGTTTGCCCACCGAAGGCACCCGCATGGTCTCCAACATCGTGATGATGGGGATGGGCGAGCCGCTCTATAATTTTGAAGCGGTGCGCGATGCCCTGCTGGTAGTCGCCGATGGGGACGGTCTTGGTATTTCCAAGCGCCGCATCACGCTTTCAACTTCAGGTGTCATTCCCAATATCGCGCGCTGCGGCGACGAGATCGGAGTGATGCTGGCGATTTCGCTCCATGCCGTGCGCGACGACGTCCGCGACGTTCTGGTGCCGCTCAATCGCAAGCACCCGATTCGAGATTTGCTCGAGGCCTGCCGCAACTATCCAGGACTATCGAATGCTCGTCGCATCACTTTCGAATATGTGATGCTCAAAGGCGTGAACGACTCGCTTGAAGATGCCAAAGCACTGGTGCGCCTGCTCTCCGGCATTCCGGCCAAGATCAATCTCATTCCGTTTAATCCCTGGCCGGGCACCAAATACGAATGCTCGGACTGGGATCAGATCGAGGCGTTTTCGGAAGTCGTGTTCAACGCCGGATACGCTTCACCGGTGCGAACGCCACGCGGGCGCGATATTCTCGCGGCTTGCGGGCAGCTTAAGAGTGCAACGGAAAAGCTTTCGGCCCGCGAGCGCATGGCGCTACGCGCCATGGCCATGACCGATTGAGGGTCGCGCTGTGGCGCTCATCGCGCGCATGTTTGTGGTGATCTTTGCATTTGCCATTGCAGCCGTTGCAGCTGCACTTGTGATTACCATCGGCTTCTTGCCGGAGATCGGCGATCTCTCGACGGCGGGCGGAGATCCTCTTCCAATCAAAGTGCTGATTTCTCTGGTCACCTTCTTCATTTCGGGCTTTGCGCTATTGCCGGCCATGCTGGTCATCGCAATCTCGGAAGCATTTCGTCTGCGCTCAGTAATCTTCTGGGCCTTAGCCGGCTGCCTCATCGGCCTATTTTGTTATTACGGAATGGCGGGTTTCTTTGAGGTCAGCCGCGGACCTCGCCGGGCATTCGAAGTGATTGCCGGGGCTGGAATTGTTGCCGGCCTGGTTTATTGGGCGCTTGCGGGGCGCAAGGCCGGAGCATGGCGCGCTTCACCCAGCAAGATTGAAACAAAGTAGTGTCCGAGCGTCAGGTATGAAGCCTTGAGTAAAAGCTCAATCGCGCCAAATTAAAATCCGGAGCGCAAACGCACCCATCAAGCCGGCAAAAATCCAGTCGATGATGCGCATGAAACGAGGCGCCCGGCGAATGCGTGCCGTGAATTGCTCCGCGAGCAGAATCATTCCTGCACAAGTCGGAATCGCAAGCGCAATAAAATAAAGCCCAAGGAAAAACAGTTTCGATCCGGCCGCCGGATCGGATGTCGACACGAATTGCGGAAGGAATGTCAAAAAGAACATGATAATTTTCGGGTTCAGCAGATTGACGCCGAGGCCCATCAAATAAACCTGGACCAATGAATGAGAGCTTGCCGGTTTGCGATCAAGCGTAAAGGCCGAGCCATGCCGGATTGCATTGACGGCAAGCCAGACCAGATAAAGCGCAGCCGCAGTCTTCAGTAATGTGAATGCAGCCGCTGACGCAGCCAGCAGCGCGGATAGTCCGAGGGCGGCCACCAAACTATGAATGAGAATGCCGGTGACCGCCCCGAGCATGGCCAGAAATCCACGCGCCCGCCCACCTTGCAGGGTCTGGCCGATAAACAGCGTCATGTCCGGGCCAAGCGTAAAGATCAGGACGAAAGACGCCAATGTAAAAGCGGCAAGGACATTGTGGCTCGGAAGAAAGCTCATCGTGAGTTCCTGTTTATTTTATTTTGCCCGCGCTTGACCCGATGGTTCGCGCTCTAAAATCTTAAATGAGTCCATGGTCCTTCGCCGAACTGTTTCCAATTCGGCGGATCATGCGCTAGAGGGAGCAAATGAACCGAACCGGACTTCTCGTCGCTGTTGGCGTTGCCGCTGTTGTCGGCGCGCTGTTCGGCTACTTGCCGCAACTCGACCTTTATATTTCCGAACTGTTTTTCGCCCAAGACACCCGAGCATTCAGTTGGGGGCATCAACCCCGCCTGATGGTTTTGCGGGATGCCTCCATGTGGGTCATCGCGGCACTTGCCATGCCGGCCGTTGTCGCGCTGGCGGCAAAATTATTGCGGCCGCGCAGCCGTCTGCTCGTCCCAGGCCGTGCCATTGTCCTTCTGCTTTCGACGCTTGCCTTGGCACCCGGGCTGCTCACCAATGTGGTGCTGAAGGAGTATTGGGGGCGGTCACGGCCGATCGATGTTCACGAGTTCGGCGGGGCCGAGCGCTTCGTGCCGTGGTGGGATCCGCGGGGCGATTGCGCCAGAAATTGCTCGTTTGTTGCCGGCGAGGGCGCCGGCGCATTCTGGGCGTTTGCACCGGCCGCACTGACGCCGCCACCGTGGCGCCCGCTTGCCTATGCGGCAGCACTTGCCTTTGGCACCGCGACCGGGGCGCTGCGGATCGCGTTTGGAGGCCACTTTTTCTCCGATGTGGTGTTTTCGGGCGTATTCACCTTCCTGATCGTCTGGTTGATGCATGGGCTGCTCTATCGCTGGGCGGCAACCCGAACTTCCGACGAGGCCATAGAACAAGGGCTTGAGCGCCCTGGTAAATCACGATTAACGCGCTCAAACGATTAACCCGACCCAAGCTTCGACCCCACACTCGCTTGCGCCTTGAGGCATTCCGCCTATAGTCCGCGCCACTTCGGGCCGGGGATCGCCGGCACCCGTCAGGTAAAGATGGATTTCGCATGACAGTCGGTGACGTAAAAAAGGTGGTGCTCGCCTATTCGGGAGGGCTCGATACTTCAATCATCCTGAAATGGTTGCAGACCACCTATGGATGTGAGGTTGTGACCTTCACCGCCGATCTGGGCCAGGGCGAGGAACTTGAACCGGCGCGGCAAAAAGCATTGCTGCTCGGGATCAAACCACAGAACATATTTATCGAGGACCTGCGCGAAGAATTCGTGCGCGATTACGTCTTCCCGATGTTCCGCGCGAATACGGTTTATGAAGGCCTCTATCTGCTCGGCACGTCCATTGCGCGGCCTTTGATTGCCAAAAAGCAGATCGAGATTGCCGAGAAAGTCGGCGCCGATGCGGTCGCCCACGGCGCGACCGGCAAGGGCAACGACCAAGTCCGGTTTGAGCTTGGCTATTACGCGCTCAAGCCGGACGTTAAAGTCATCGCCCCGTGGCGCGAATGGGACCTGACGTCACGCACCAAATTGATCGAATTCGCTGAGCAGCATCAAATCCCGATTGCGAAAGACAAACGCGGGGATGCCCCCTTCTCGGTTGATGCAAACCTGCTGCACGCATCGTCGGAAGGCAAGGTTCTGGAGAATCCCGCAGACGAAGTTCCGGATTACGTCTATTCGCGAACAATCGACCCGGAACAAGCGCCGGACAAGGCAACCGTCATTACAATTGATTTCGAGAAAGGTGATGCCGTCGCAATCGACGGTAAGCGCTTGTCCCCCGCCAGTTTGTTGGCCAAGCTCAACGAGCTTGGCCGCGCCAACGGCGTCGGGCGACTTGACCTCGTCGAGAACCGTTTCGTCGGCATGAAATCACGCGGCATGTACGAGACGCCGGGTGGCACGATTTTGCTTGTCGCCCATCGCGGGATCGAATCCATCACGCTTGATCGTGGCGCGGCGCATCTCAAAGACGAACTGATGCCGCGCTATGCGGAACTGATTTACAACGGCTTCTGGTTCTCGCCTGAACGCGAGATGCTGCAAGCAGCAATCGATAAAAGCCAGGAGCTTGTGACCGGCCGTGTCCGCGTCAAACTCTATAAAGGAAACGCGGCAGTAATCGGTCGAGAGAGCCCCTATTCACTGTACGATCAGGAACTCGTCACCTTCGAAGAAGGTGCTGTTGCCTACGACCATCGCGACGCTGCGGGTTTCATCCGCCTCAATGCGTTGAGGCTGCGCACATTGGGGCAGCGTCAACGCAGAAGCGAGAAGAAATAAATTCAGCCTTTTAATTGGAGAGCCAGTTACGCGCGCGCGATCCGGGCGACGAACTGCTCAACTTCTTGTTTGAGCGATGCGGCCTGGTTGGAGAGCGTGGTGGCCGATTCAACAACCGCTTGCGAGGACGAGTTCGTCTCGTTTGCGGCTTGATGGAGCCGGGTCAGACTCAAAGAGAGCGTATCGGTCTGCGTCACGGTTTCTCCAATCGCCCGCGTAATCTCCGATGTGGCAGCCCCCTGCTCCTCAACAGCGGATGCAATCGTTGATCCGATCTCGCTGATGCGGGCAATCGTCGCATCGACGTTGTCGATGGCCGCCACCGCCTGGTTGGTTGCCGCCTGTACCGCGGTAATGCGCCCGGAAATCTCTTCGGTGGCCTTCGATGTCTGGGTCGCCAGTTGCTTGACCTCGGAGGCGACCACGGCAAAGCCGCGCCCCGCGTCACCGGCGCGTGCGGCTTCGATCGTTGCATTGAGCGCCAGCAGATTGGTTTGCTCGGCAATTGCCTGGATCAACGAGATAACCTTGCCGATATCCGCGGAGGTCTCGGACAAGGTGCGCACAATCGTGCTCGCCTCCCGGATCTGCTTGACTGCATCCTCGGATATTTTCGCGGAATCGTGCACCTGCGAATTGATCTCTCCGATCGATCCGTTGAGCTGCTCGGTTGCTTGCCCGACCGTCGAGACATGCTCTGAGGCGAGCCTGCTGGCGGCTGAGGCGCCGTCGGCTTCCACCCGCGCCTGATCGGACACCTGTTGCATCGATTGGGCCGTCCCGACGAGTTGCTGCGCGGCGGACCCTAACGTATCGGTCACCGCCTTGACCTGCTGATCGAGCGATTGAGCGAGTTCGTTGAGGAATTGCCGCCGTTCGGTTTCCGCCTGCTCCTTCGAAGCAAGGTCGCGCTGCATTTGCTCGCCCATCTGGCCGCGCACGGCTTCGCGAACATCGACGACGGCGCGCGCAATGGTGCCGAATTCATCGCCGCGCGCACTGCCCGC